>JBAZHD010000007.1:18836-63793 GCA_041652515.1 Methanoregula sp. | reverse complement strand
ATGGACATTCAAACGGCTATTGATTTTATTGTCGAACATGGCTTTAAGGTAATTCACCCGGACTCAGTTCTTGAACAGAATCTTCGTGAAGGGAGTCGGTGAGTTACTCATTTTCATATTAAATCATGTGAAATTAATTATGACGCTCTCGGGGGCTCCGCTCCCGCTCTGCCCCCGCCGCTATGGTATCCCCCGCCTTGCGATATTAACGTATTACCAGTCAGAAAATCTCAGTATTTTGGGATCTTCACACACGTTCAATCGCAATGCGCCCCGTCCCCCAACGGGGGACTGGTGGCGCAAGAGGGGGGTTTCGTTAAAAAAAAATGGTACTCTGTAGAAAACCTGTCTCATGAGATATGATCACTTCCTTTGCGTCAGCCCTGCCACCGTTAAGAGCGGTGATGCATGCGATGCCTCGGTATTATCAAAACTGGAAATTTCTCGACGATTACGTACAGGTAATACGGCACAATCGCAATTGGAGGAGGCCCCAGCGGCGGGGACATGCTTGCATGCCCCCAAGAGCGTCAGATTTATTCAAAGGATTTCTACAGAGCACTTTTTTTCGCATCTGCAGGATTGCGGATTCATGATCCGGCATAGCCCGGACTTGACGGTAATAACCGGCTGATCATCATTCCATCCCCCGTTTCCAAGGACAACGGCATTACCGTCAGGCTAGGGAGAAGCTTCTCCCGTATTGCCAGACTGCAGATGAAACAGGGGGGGCAGGGGAGGAAACGAGTACGTGGTGACTGAATCGACATGGGAGATCCCGTACCCGTAACTCTCGAAGATGATGCTGTGATCCCAGTCCCAGGTCCTTTCTGCACTCGTACTCCGATCAGGATAGAGCGGATACAGGAAAACCCCGATCGCCTGGATGATAACCGATGAGACGACCAGGATAATAATGAAAGAGCGGATGGCCCGGGTTCTGAAAGTCACAGGATCAGCAATGAATAATCCATTCAGGGCAATCCCGGTGTAGATCGCAAGAACGGGGACGAGACCGGTCAGGAACCGCTGGCCGTATGAATATGCAACCGATGAATCCCATCCTGCAAAAAAACTGTATACCAGAATTTCCAGGAGGATAACCGGGCCAAAAACAATGAGAACCCGGCGGATCCGTTCAGACGGGACAGAACTCAGCTTGAGGTACCCATACACCGACAGGACAAGGACCGGAGAAAAGATCAGCAGTCCTACGTTGGGAGCAATCAGCAGGCCGGCAAAATTCCGGAGGCTCTCGAACCCGAATGAGAACAAGACCAGGTTCTGCTTGTATCCTCCAAACACGTTCCCGAAGATCGAGAAGTTGTACACCAGGAACGGAAGGGCGGTCGCCGCAGCGGAGATCGCGTATGCCGGCAGGTTTTGTCTCTCGTACCAGATGACGTACCCGATAATCGGGAGGAGAAGGACGGCGTCAGGAGGGCGGTTGAAGAGGAAGAGCCCGGAAAGGAGCCCCAGGAAAATGATCGAATTCCGTGATCGCTCCCGTTCGTTCCTGATGATGAGCCAGATCATCAGGATCAGCAGCAATTCGACCGTACCGTGCTGCCAGAGTGCCTGGCTGCTCACCGACCACGTGCTGGTGGCAAATGCGTAGACCAGCGCCGTGAAAAGAGCGATCTTTTTTGAGAACAATTCCTTTCCGGCAAGGTATACGAAAACACACGAGAGGGCTGCGATTATCGTGGCGGATGTTTTTGCCAGGATCATGATACCTGCACTATCAAACGGCAGGGAAAAAACGGTATACAGGAGGTAGGATACGAAATATACCGGCGTGACCAGGACCGGTGTGACAATGGGAAAGAGCGAGACAAAATGGCCGTTCACCTGCGGGAAGGCATATGCCACATTGGGACCCAGCCCGGCCCCGATAAACGCATCAAAAAATACCGTCTGGTGGAGGATCAGGGCAAGAGGAAGAAATGCCGCCGGGTTGGTATCCCCGCTCATCGTCATCCGGGAAACGGTGTTGTAAACAAGATAAACCAGGATAAAAAGAACCAGGTAATCAAACCGCTGTACAAGGTCCCGCAGGCGGTTTTGAAGATCCGGCGCTGTACCTGGTACCGGGGTGCTTTTCGGCTTGACGTTCTTTCTGGCCTTCATCAACGATTTCCCGATTCCGGTTTACCCGGTATTCACTTCTATAAAATTTGAGCCCCATCAGGTATAATAAAAGGGGTTGCCCGTTTTTTTCCCAAACCCTCCCGGTAACCGTCTGGCCGGAAAATCCCGGCTTATTCCATCTGCCGGTCCCGGAGGATACGTGACAGCAACCGCAGGTTCCGGTCAAGATTGGCCAGATCCTCATCCAGGAGATCCTTGTCTGTTCCGGAAAGATCCGGCTGGATACCCAGAAGAGTAATGCCTGCCCCGGTCTCGCGTCCAACATATTCCATGACGACAGAGAGCGGGAGAACGTGCGTCGAGAGCGGGCTGGCGTGTATCTGTTCCGGTTCGATTAAGGCAATCGCGCCGGGTCGTACATCCATATCAGCGGAGTCCAGGAAAAGCACATGGTCCGGCCGGTACCTGCGGAGAGGACCGGTGATACTCTCGGGAACAGTCCCGGCAAAAAAAACCTCAACACCGGGAATCTTTTGCTCTCCGATAACCTGTGCCGTAAACATACCAAGACGGTCGGGAGGATTGAGCTCGTCCCCGATACCAACGATGGCCAGTCTGCCGGTATTTTTTATCCGGCCCTCCAGGGAACCGAAGAGCAGGTCCGCATTCTCCATGTTCTCCATTATATTACCACGACATCCCGGTCGGTCCCGGTGCCCGCATGTACATGCTCCAGGTGAATTGACCCGGTGGGGCAATGCCGCTCGCAGAGACCGCAGCGGATGCATTTGTACAGGTCCACCTGCGGCCGTTTCTTCCGGGCCAGGGTCTTTCCTTTGAACCCGACATCCCGGGGCCCGTCGATCATCGTAATGACCTGTGCCGGGCAGACAAGGGAGCATTTCGAGCACCCGATGCAGAGCTCATCAGTGTTCGCCACCCTCCCCCGGAACGTATCCGGGATCGGTACTTTCTTCCACGGATACAAAATCGTGACCGGCCGTGAGAGGAGGTTCTCGATCATCTCCTTAAGAACGCTCATGGTGTCACCCAGAGGTAGTTGATGACCAGCACGATCCCGACCTGCACCAGCGCAGCACTGGCAATGTATTTCCAGCCGAGGTCATTGAGCTGGTCGATGCGGAGCCGGCCGGTCGCTACCGTGATCGAGGAGAGGATGAGGAGGACGGCAAGGGTCTTGGCAAGGAAGAGGCCAAAGCCGGCTGCCACGTTCAGCCACGCCGGCGTGAGGGTCCACGGGAGCAGGGGACCGCCCAGGAACAGAGCAGCGACCAGGGCACTGCCAGTCACGAGCGATATTCCGGTGGTCAGGTGCATGAGGGCAAGCCTGCGTCCCGTCAGCTCGGTCCAGGGCCCGGCAACGATCTCGGTCTCCGCTTCAGGGATATCAAACGGCGTCCTCTCCAGTTTTGCCTGGAGCCCGATCAATGCAACAACAAAACCGATGGGCTGCAGGAATACGAGCCAGAGGTTGTGCTGCTGCCAGACAACAATCTCCGAGATCGACCAGCTGCCGGCCATGATGGCGGGGGTAAGGAGGGCAAGGAAAAACGGCACCTCGTAAATGAAGAGCTGGGTCACTGCCCGGATCCCCCCGATAGCGGAAAAAATGTTGCGGGAGAGCCAGCCCAGCAGGAAGAGGCCGATGGTCGGAAGGGCCATAAGGTAGAGGACGAGGACAAGGTCTCCCGGGAATGCGAGCGGGCTTGCGCCGGTCACCGGCACGTAGAGGAATGCGGTCATGACTGCTGCAAGGGCAACAAGAGGGATCGCATCGAATATCCTCCAGTCCACACCGTCCGGGTTGATCACTTCCTTGCCCAGCATCTTGATGAGGTCCGCAAACGGCTGGTAGAACGGCGGGCCGACCCGCTGCTGCATGCGGGCAGCAATCTTCCGGTCCAGGTACGAGAGGAAGAGGGCGTACGCAAACAGGAAGAAAAATCCCGGGAATACGAAGATGTAGAGAAGGATGAACACGGGATCGGTCATGGTCTCCTCCTGCTCTGCCGGCCATTTGGATCACCGGTAACACCCACATTCGGGGTACCTGGTACCCTCGTCCCGTTTTTCTGGTGTACCACGACCATGCGGCTGGTGCACGAGAGGCAGGGATCGATTGCTGCAACAATCACCGGGATATCCGCAAGATTCTGGCCAACAAGGCACATTGCCACGGAGGTCCAGTTCGCGAGCGTTGGCGACCGGATATCGACCCGTTCGACTTTATCCGTGCCGTTCGTCCGGATGTAATGGGCCAGCTCCCCCCGCGGGGCTTCGTATCGTGAGAGGATCTCGCCTTTTGGCGCATTTTTTGGTGCCTCGACACGGATCGGTCCTGCCGGGATATTCTCAAGGCAGGCACGGACAATCTGTATGCTCTCCCACAGTTCCCCGATACGGACACGCGTGCGGCCGTACACGTCCCCGTTGGTATCCGTGATGACATTCCACGGGACTTCTGCGTAGGCAAGGTACGGGTCGTCCCTGCGGACATCGTAGTCCACCCCGCTTGCCCGGGCTGTTGGCCCGACCGCCCCGTACTTCAGTGCCTCTTCCCTGCTCATCCTGCCAACCCCCCGGAACCGGATCAGCAGGGTCTCCTCGCTGTTTGCCATCTCCCGGTACTTTTTGATCCGTTCCTCGAGATCCGGCAGCCGCCGGAGAGCTGCTTCAACCTGGGCCGGGGTCAGGTCGCAGCGGACCCCCCCGATCTCGTTCATGTTGTAATGGACCCGGTTCCCGCTCATCTCCTCGAGCGTGTCCTGCACGGCTTCGCGGTCGCGCCAGGTCCACATGAAGAGGGTGTTGAACCCGATCTCGTGGGCAGCTACGCCCAGCCAGAGGAGATGGCTGTGCATCCGTTCAAGCTCGGCGATGATGGTACGGATATACCGGGCCCGCGGGGGGATCTCAAGTCCCATGATCTCCTCGATCCCCTTGGCAAAGACCGTGGCGTGGGAGTGCGAACAGATCCCGCAGACCCGTTCGAGCAGCGGGAGCACCCGGATGAAATTCCGCTGTTCGGCCGCCTTTTCAATGCCCCGGTGGGTATAGGAAAGGTCAAGTTCGAGGCGCACGATCTTTTCCCCGTCGGCAATGACCCGGAAGTTGACCGGTTCCTTGAGAGCAGGGTGCTGCGGGCCGATGGGAATTACCACTTCGGGCATTTAGCTCCTCTCCCCATTTATTCCCCCGTAGAATGCACCGGGGTCTGGCTTCCAGTCCTTCCGCAGGGGATATTCGTTGTCAGGCCAGTCCTCGTTCAGGATGACCTTTTTCAGGTCAGGATGTCCCTCGAAGGTGATCCCGAAGAGGTCGTGGATCTGCCGCTCGTAAATACCCGCGGGCGGGAGAAGGTCCGATACCGTATGCATCACCGGCTGGATACGGGGAAGATCGATGGAAAGGGAGATGATGATGCGGTGAGGTCCGATCAGGTGATACAACAGCTCAAATGTCTCTCCGTTGTCCATGGTACTGATGGTGATGAGGCGGTCAAATCCCAGCACTGCCTGTCCGGTTGTTATTGCGTCATGAACCCGGCCCGGTACGGTTTTTACCCTGATGCGGTTTTTCCGGACCTGCTCAACCGTCCCGAATTCCTTCATCCTTTCTGTTATTGTGTCTGTGGTCACCGGAGGGATCATGATACCTCCGTGGGACTTTTTTCCACCGGGGCCACGCCGGTTACAGGCCTTTTCTGCCGCCATTCCTTCCCGCCATGGGCAGCATCCTTGCTGAGCAGGTCCAGGCATGTTACAACCGCATTGATGATCTCATCCGGGCGCGGCGGGCACCCGGCAACATAGACGTCTACCGGGAGGACGCTCTCCACGCGGTCCATAACATGGTACAGCCCGCGGAATACTCCCCCGGACGCACCGCAGGCGCCTATTGCGATCACGTATTTCGGTTCCGGTATCTGTTCAAAGACCCGGCGAAGACGGGTGGCCTGCTTCAGCGTGACATTGCCGGTCACAATCAGGATATCCGCGTGCCGGGGGGAACCTTTGGCGAGAATCCCGAAACGCTCGATATCAAAGCGGGGCATCAGGCACGCGATGATCTCGATATCGCAGGCATTGCAGCCCCCGCTGTTATAGACCGTGATCCACGGGGATTTGGCCCGCGCCCAGTTCACGAGGCGCTGGCTTATGCCGGTGTCCGGTCCTGCCATGGTTAATCATCACCCCCTTTCACGGATATTAAGCCATGGTTTGGTACACTTCCGTTGCCATATGCGTTCACATTCCCGGTCATTGCTCCCACCTCAGGACCATAACAGCAACGGCCATGATAGCCAGGTAACCAAGCGGCCCCCAGAGCGGAGCATCGGGCGGGGCGGTTGCAAGAACCAGTGCAGCCACGTGGACCACTGTGAAGAAGAGTGCTACGTAGAAGAACTGGTACCCGGGCTGCCAGGCCTGAGCCTGTGCAACTTCACCGCCAACATAGGGCATGGTCTTGTTGACAGAGCGGGTAAACGCTGGTGCAATGGTGTGGGACCAGGCATAGATCAGGTAACCGGTACCGAGTGCAAATACCATGATGATGACCGGCGAGGTCAGGAGATCCCATGACACCATTTATGCCACCCCCCCGATGAAGATCTGCCGGGCTGCATGGGATATCCATTCAAACGATTCCGGGAAAAGGCCGAAGTAAACCGTTGTGAGCGCAAGAAACACAACCGCTGAAATAACGGTAAAGGGAAGGGGCTTAGGGTTCGCCGGGCACACCGCCTTGTCTGTGCCACAAAAGAGGAGGGTCGATATGACCGTGATATAGTACCCGAGGGAGAGGGCGCTGTTCAGGGCAAGGATCAGGGCAAGGACGACACCGCCCGTCATGGAAGTGACCATGCCTGCCTGTTCAAGGAGGAGCTTGCCAAGGAAACCTGACGTGAAGGGGACACCGATAAGCCCGAAGATGAATACGATCATGGATAATCCCATGAGGGGATGGCGTGCGCCAAGCCCCCCCATCCTGTCAAACCTGAAGGATCCCGCATCGCGGGCAAATGCGTCCGTTGCGAAAAATGCCCCGGACTTCATCATGGCATACGCGATGGCATAATAGAGGCCGGCAGTGAACCCGAGGGGCAGGTTGTAGATCAGGCCGATCCCGAACCCCAGCAGGATATACCCCATCTGGGCAATGCTCGAGTAAGAGAGGATATACCGGAGGTCTGTCTGGTTCAGGGCCAGAAGGTTGCCGGCGGTCATCGTAACGACCGCAAAAAACGTTACGATAATCCCCAGGGTCCGGGGCAATGTTCCTCCGGCCGGCAGGGAGGAGAGCGACAGGACCATCGCGATCAGGACCCCGATCTTGGTCGGGCCTACCATGATGGCAGTAACACCGACCGGTGCCCGTGCATAGACATCCGGCAGCCAGGTGTGGAGGGGCACAATCCCCAGTTTTACCCCGTACCCGATCAGGATCAGGACAGCCGCAAACAGGATAATGGTTGGGTCTGCACCCGCAAGGGCCGCGGGAAGCAGGGATATGTTCAGGGTATGGCCCTCGACATACAGGAGGGCAACGCCAAGAAGTGCCGTCAGGGTGCCCACGCCCCCCTGGAAAAGGTATTTCATTGCTGCCGACAGGGCGGCAGGATCGGTCTGGTAATGGTATGCACAAAGAGCATAGACCGGGATTGCAGACAGTTCAACAAGGACAAAGATGGTGAAAAGGTCCGTGGCGAACCCGACAGCCATGGCCCCGGCAAGGGAAAAGAGGAAGAGCGGGTAATAGAACTGGACGGGCCCTTTGGGATCAAGCGTTCCTGCCGACGCCCATGCCGCAACAGACCCGATACCGGTTACCAGGAGACCGCCGGTCAGCCCGATGTAGGAGATCGTCGGGTAGTCCGCATGCTGGAAGAGGACGGACATGAGCAGGCAGAAGACCGCAAAGAGGACGAAGCCGGTCAGGGTCCCGCACCAGCTGCGGAGGTTTGGCGGGAAGGCCTTTGCCAGAAAATACATCCCGATACCGCAGAGCGCGATAAAAAAGGGCATGAACCCGGCAATATCGGCCGGGTTCATAACCCCGCCCCCAGGATAACGACCGTGACCAGGGCGACAAGAACACCGACAAACATCGCGATGTTCCAGTTCGCGTCGCGGTTCTCCATTCCCATCGCAACCATCCCGGCAGCAAAGAGCAGCCGGGTTCCCGCGGTTGCAAACGAGTAAAATATCCGGAAAAATTCCTGGAGGGCACGGGCTGCCAGGCAGATGCCACGGCACGCCTCTTCATACAGGATATCAAAGTCCCGCAGCGGTACGTCATGGGGTTCAAGGACCTTCTTCCCGACCGTGAAAAAGAAGAGCGCTGCAGCCCCGAGAACGAGAACGGCACTCAGGATATGTGCCGGGTCGTACGCATCGTAGCTGGTCGTGAAAGGCAGAAGGGCGTACAGGAGTGCCGGGAAGAGACCGATGATGATACAGAGTGCCGCAGTCCCGAGCATAGCTGCCTGCATGAGGAGGGGCGGGTCAGAGGCCTCATTGGTCCCGGGCCGCAGGAACGCGAAATACCCCAGCTTGAGGAACGAGACGAATGTCCCGAATGAAGCGATCTCTAAGAGCACCCATAACCATATGCTGGTATGCTCCGCTGCCATGAGGACCATCCCCTTTGAGACAAACCCGTTGAAGAGCGGGACACCGGCGATTGAGAAGGCGGCAACCCAGAATGCAATTGCGGTGACCGGCATCTTTTTCTGCAGCCCCCCGACCCGGCTGAGGGCATTCTCGCCGGTCTTCCAGATGATGACCCCAATTGCCATGAACAGGAGGGCCTTGTAGAGGATGTGGTTGAAGAGATGGGCCATCCCGCCGTCGAGCCCGAGCTGGCCGACCGCATCCGCTGCACCCAGCCAGCCAAGGATCCCGATCCCGGCGACCATGTAGCCCACCTGCGAGACGATGTGGTAGGAGAGGAGACGGCGCATGTCGTTCTGGAAGACCGCGAATATCACACCATATACGGCCATGATCGCACCCATGAACATGACGAATTCTGTCCCGGGCTGTGCCCTCGCGAGGAGGTAGACCGCCGCCTTCGTGGTATATACGGAAAGGAAAACGCTCGCAACAAAGTTTGCCCGGGGGTACGCATCGGGAAGCCAGGTGTGGAGCGGGATGAAGGCGAGGTTCACACCAATGCCCAATACGATCAGCACTGAAGCCCACACCTGGTACGTGCCGGCGGGAATCCCGGCCAGAGGCCCGACAATGGGAGACCCGCCGCCGATGAAGAGCAGGGCGATTCCGGCCATGAGCAAGGTTCCGCCAAGGCCATGGTAGAGGAGATAACGGTACCCTGCGCCAATCGCTTCACCCCCCTCCTGCCAGATCAGGAACGTCGAGGTCACTGCCATGAGCTCCCAGAAGAACAGGAGCGTGATCCAGTCCCCGGCGAAGACCACTCCCAGCGAAGCGCCGGCATAGAGGAGGGCATAAAGGTGGAGCCGGGGAGCGGCGACTGCTGCTGCATAGAGGATGGCAAAGAACGTGATGAGGGCGAAAATAACCCCGGTAAGATACGAGAGGCTGTCAACATTCAGGAGGGTCAGGGTGTATCCCATGAAAGGCACGTTCCATTGGGTAACCACGCCGGCAGCCTGCCCGGAAAAATATCCTCCCGGGAGGAGAAGGACGTCAAGCAGTGCAAGACCGCCGAGAATAACCAGACCGGCCTGCCGGGCACGACCACTCAGGGCAAGCACGAGCGGGGCACCGATCAGGAAGATAACGAACGGCGGGATCGCAGTGCCCGCAGCAACGGTCCCGAGAGCGGGAACTGCCGTACGGGTCACGCTGGCAGCAACCTGGACACAGAGGGCATACGGGCTGGGAAACACGGTCCAGATGCCTGTGAGGAGGGCAAGTGCGGCAGTTACTACAACCGGCCCGCGGAGGGTGGGACGGACAGAAATTGTACCTGAAGTCCCGGCCCGGTAAAATGCCCGGATGATCACGGGGAGGAAATAGGCCAGGTTCAGGACACTCGCCCCGACAAGGATGAGGAGGATCCACCACTGGCCGGGGTCCCCGGCGCTGACGGAAAGACCGAGATACCATTTCGCGATAAATCCCGCCATGGGTGGCATTCCCGCCATGCTCAGGGTGGCAAGCGTGAATGCGATAAACTCCCAGGGCATCTTCCGGCCGATCCCGTCCAGCTCGGAGATCTTTGTTTTCCCGGTCTCGACCGCGACCGTGCCGGCGACAAAGAACATGGTCAGCTTACCCAGCGCATGGGCGGTAAAGGCATACGTTGCCCCGATAACAGCCGCAACCCTCCCGGCATCGGAGACACCGGAAATCCCGACCGGCAGGAGCACCGCTGCGCCCAGCACCATGTAGCTGAGCTGGCTCACCGTTGAGTACGCGAGCCGCAGCTTGAAGTCGTCCTGTACAAGTGCAAGGAAAGAACCGACGATTATCGTGACCACTGCTGTCCCGATAACAATCCACTGGAGGTTGAGGGCTGCTACCTGATCCGGCCCGAAAAGGTACCACATCAGCCGGAGGATACCAAAAACCCCGGTGTTGACGACCGCGACCGCGTGCAGGAGCCCGCTTACCGGGGTCGGGGCAACCATCGCGCTGGGGAGCCACCCGTGCAGGGGCACCAGTGCGGCTTTTACGCCGAGACCAAAGAAGAGGAGGATAAATGCAAGGCGGGCAAATTCCGGGCCGATGGATGCAATACCCGGGTTGCCGCCCGGGATAAAGTCAAGGGTGTTTCCCATCCCGAGGAGGGCCATGATTCCGGCAAGGATGGAAATACCCCCGCACTGGGTGTAGATAAGGTATTTTCTCCCTGCTGCAAGCGCTTCCGCCGTTTCCTTGTGCACCACGAGAGGATACGCGGCGATGGCGAGGATCTCGTAAAAGACGAACAGGGAGAACATGTTGGACGAGAGCGCAACACCCATCACCGCCCCGATCGTAAGGGCAAACGCTGCATAATACCGGGTCTGGGAATGTTCCCTCAGGCCCCGCATGTACCCGATATTGTATACCGTGGTTATGATCCAGAGGAGCGAGGCAAGGGTAGCGAAAAGGAGACCGAGGGCGTCTGCGGTAAACCGGATGTCGAGCCCGGGAAGAACCTGGAGCGCTGCAGTCGACAGGGGCTGCGGGGCAAACGCGGAGGGGAGGGAAAGAGCACAGAGGAGGAATGTCAGGAGTGCCGCAACAAGGGAGACCGCCTCACGGGGATCCGGGCGGTTGTTGAAGAGCAGCACGAAAACGGTCCCGGCAAACGGGATGAGGACGATCAGGACCAGCATCCACGCTGAGAGGTCCATCAGCGCTCACCGCCGGGAGAAAGGCACGGGATCGCGGTAATATCAAAGGTTTTCCAGACCCGCCTTGCGAGGATGACAAGGGCGAGGGCAAGACCGGCAACCACCGCCTCAATTGCGATCAGGGTGAATACGACCGCCTGGGATTCTCCGGTGTTGCCGGACAGGTATCCCCCGAGGATAAAGAGAAGGCTGACTCCCTTGCCGAGCAGTTCGAGCCCGATTACCATTTTTATCAGGTTACTGCGTGCGATCAGGCAGGAGATCCCGGTTGCGAAGAGCGCCCCTGCTACGATCAGGATCACCACACCCTCGTCCGGTATCATGGGGGCGTCCTCCCTGACTGTTTCAGGCCAAGCAGCAGGAGTATCGAAAAGACACCCGCAAGGACGATCATTCCCTGGAGGAGCACCTCATAGGTGCGGCCTTTCCAGAGTGCAACCCCCACCCCGGGAGAGACCGGTATTATCGCGGGCCAGGATACCGCGTGGGGGACAACGAGTGCAATAAAAATAACCAGGAAGATTATTCCCAGGATGCCGGCACAGGTGTTTTTTGCATTCATGCGCGCACAGTCTCCTCTTCGCCACCGGCAAGGACAAGCGCAACCAGGAACAGGACAGCAACAAGCCCGCTCCCTACCACCAGCTCAAGTACCGCAGCATAGGGAGATGCAAGCAGGAAAAACAGGATTGCGAGACAGACACTGGAGAGTGCAAATGCGATGACAGCCCGGATGAGGTTTTTCTGCATGACCGCGACCAGTGCCATAACAACCGTTGCAAGGCTAATCACAAGTACAATAAGGAGAGCCTCGCCCGGCATCAGGTATCACCCACATCTACCTGAATCCCGGTGCCTGCCCTCAGGCGGGTTAATGCCCATTGACAGGAACGAGAATAAAAAAGCCGGAACCGATAAGGGATGAGTCCCCTTCGATACGGGAATAACGGAACAGGATCGGTCATGATGGTTTTTCAGATTCCCCTGCAATCTTCCGGCATCCTGCACCAGAATGCCAGTTTAATACCATCTTTTTGGTTATCCTACAACAACACTGGCGGTTTTTCATTCTGTTTAATGATTCCATCATATCGTGAAGGAGAGCATTAATGTTTGGGTTCCGAACGGTCATCAGGCCGTGAAGGTAAGAGGAACGCATCAGAGGTCTTCGAGCCGACAGAGGTAATTCGATAAAAACAGGGGGGGGGGAAAGTTACTTCGTCTCTTCCTTCTTTTCCGGCTTGGCCGGTTTCACGTACGTGATCGTGAATGTCTCAACACCCTTCGTCACAGCCGGCGCCGTATACTGGGTGTCCATGGAGAGACATTTGGTGGGGCAGGTATCGACGCAGGAGTTGCAGACAACGCAACGGAACCGGTCGATCTGCCAGGTCTTTGCTTCCTTATTCAGGAGGATCGCCTGCGAGGGGCATTTCTTCACACAGATGTTGCAGGAGATACACTTGCTCCCGTCCTGCACAACATGCCCCCGGGTGAGCGGGGTCTTCTTTGCAGCCTGCGCCGGGTACAGGATCGTTACCGGCTGTTGCAGGACGGTCCGGAGTGCGGTTTTTACCATCTCGAAAAATGCCATGGTTCTCACCGCTCCGTGCAGCTGATACAGGGGTCGATTGACAATACGATCACCGGGACATCGGCGAGATCGCACCCCTGCAGCATCTTGATCAGCGGCGGGATGTTGGTCAGGGTGGGGGTCCGGATCCGTGACCTCACGAGGAACTTGGTGCCGTTCCCCTTGATGTAGTGGACCAGTTCTCCCCGGGGCTGCTCGGCCCGCATGAAATACTCCCCGTCCGGCGCTCCCGTCACCTTCACATCGATCGGCCCGTCGGGGATCTTCTTCACTGCCTGCCGGATAAGATCGGTGGACGTGAAGAGCTCCTTTGCCCTGACAGCGCAGCGCGAATAACTGTCCCCGCAGCTGTCCGTGACCACCGGGACATTGAGCCGGTCATAGGCGCCATACCCGAGCTTCCTCATATCGATGGCAACACCACTCCCGCGTGCCGTAGGCCCGACCGCACCAAGGTGGTACGCATCATCCCGCGAAATGACACCGACATTCCTGAGCCGGTGCTGGACCGAATCGTCGTGCAGGAAGACATTGGTCAGCTCCTTCATCTCGCGGTCGAGACTGTCCAGGTCTTTCACCATCGCATCCAGCTTCCCGCTGCTGATGTCCCTCCGGACACCGCCAATCTTGCTCGTGCCCTGGATAACCCTGCCGCCGGTCGTCTCTTCCATGAAGTCGAGGACCCGCTCACGGGTCTTCCAGGCACTCATGAACAGGTTCTCAAAACCGAAAGAATCGGCAAAGCACCCCAGCCAGAGAAGGTGGGAATGCAGACGGGAGAATTCAGACCAGATCACCCGCAGGTACTCGGCCCGCTCAGGGACGTCGATCTTCATGATCTGCTCGATGCCCTGGCAGTAGGTTGCCCCGTGGATGAAACTACAGATACCGCAGGTCCGTTCGGCGATATAGACGTATTCGGTGAATTCCCGCTTCTCCACGAGCTTCTCGAAACCCCGGTGAATGTACCCGATCGACGGAATGACATCAACGACCTTCTCGTCCTCAAGAACGAGATCAAGGTGGATCGGCTCCGGCAGGATCGGGTGCTGTGGCCCGAACGGGACGATGATCTGCTTGCTCATGGTTTGTCCCCCTTTGTAACAGTGACCGGGGGCTGGCCGAACGGGAACTTTACCGCGGTCCGGATCAGCGTGCCCTTGAAATCAATGTTCATACCCCGGACCTGGATCCCGAAGAGGTCGTGCATCTCGTTTTCGTAGATGAACGAGTTCCAGTACATTCCTGATATGCTCGGGACTTCAGTATCGCCCGGAATGGTGATCCGGACATTTTCGAAATGGTAATCCTTTTCAAAGGAGTAATTGATCTCGTAGAGGTCGCCAACCTTGGTACAGCCGATCTGCACGAGACGGTAACCTTCGTTCCGGAACCGCTCCACGCTGCCGATCAGCTTCCCGATCTCAATACTGGTGGTTGTCTGGTTTTCAAGAGTCATACGGCCTCACCCGCCTTTTTATCGTCAGAACTGCCTTTCTGGAGCATTTTTGTCCGCTTCTGTTCGAGGATTCCGAGTGCCGTTACCACGCCGTCGATGATTGATTCCGGCCGTGCTGCACACCCGGGCACAAACACATCAACAGGGATGATCTTGTCAATCCCGCCCTGGACATTGTAACATTCCCGGAAAATACCTCCTGTTGCAGCACAAATACCGATTGCAATAACGACTTTCGGCTCCGGTATCTGGTCGTACACGTTCTTTAAAGGCACCTTGTTCTGCTCGTTGACGCTTCCGGTACAGAGCAGGATATCGGCATGCTTGGGATTGCCGGTATTGATGATCCCGAACCGTTCCACGTCGAAGACAGGAGTCAGGGCTGCGAGGATCTCGATATCGCAGCCATTGCACGATGATGCATTGTAGTGCACAATCCAGGGGGATTTCTGTAAATAGGTCATGGCATCACCACCATCCCGAGGTAGTATAATACGCCGAGATTTACCAGCCCGAGGGTCCCGGCAATGATCCATGCGCTCCGGAGCATCAGCTGCCACTTGACCCGTGAGATGGTGTTATCGATGAGGATCTCGAGGAAGTAAGCGACAAGGATCGCCGCAACCGCAATGAGCGGGTTCCAGGCAAAGAAGAGCCAGATGACCCCCAGCAGGAAGACGTTCTCGTACCAGTGGGCGATCTCGATCTTACCAAGGTTGGGACCGGCAAAGTCCGTGGTCACTCCCTTGACGATCTCCTGGTGGGCATGGTGCGAGGTGGAGATGTCGAACGGGGACTTGCGGAGCTTGATCGTCAATACAATCAGGTACCCTATGAAGACTCCCGGGAGGTAGAGGATAAGTGGCGCCGTTGACGCCGCAATCGTGCTCACGAAGAAGCTCTTCGTGACCATGTACATCCCTACGGCGGTCAGGATGATCATCGGTTCGTAGGCAATGATCTGGAGGAGCTCGCGCTCCGCCCCCACGTGGCTGTACGGGGAGTACGAGGCGTACGCCCCGAGCACGAGGAATATGTGGGACAGGGTAAATGCGAAGATGACGAGCAGCATGTCCCCGCCCGAGAAGAACAGGGCACCTGACACGACCATGAAGACAAGGTAACTCAGGACATAGAAGTTCTGGGTCACCGTCACGACCGGGTTCTCCTTCTCGAAGAGCTTCCCCACATCATAGAAGGGCTGGAGGACCGGGGGTCCGACACGCCCCTGCATACGGGCGGTCACCTTCCGGTCGATACCGGCAATCAGGCCGCCGAGAATGGGTGCAACGAGGATATACACCAGTGCATAGAGGATCGGCTGGAATTGTTCGGGGATCATAGGATCACCCCCAGGAGCAGGATACCGGCAATGAGGAGCAGACCCCAGCACAGTGATGTACCGATCATGAACAGCCGTGCCTCGCCAAACATATTTTCAAGATAGTAGTTGGAGAGCACTACCTCCCGGGAGATCCCAATCGAACCGGCAAAATGCATGCTGTCGATCATCGCCCTCCCTCCCATGTAGGGAGTTGCCGGAGGTTCCGAACCCTTCCCGTAGAAGAGCATGGAGAACGGCATGATCATCAGCAGGCAGAGCATCATGATCATGATCGTGAGGTTGGCCTGCGCAAGCCCGGCGGTCTGGCCGTAAATATTCAGGACGAACGGCTCGATCAGCACCCACGAGATGAGCGGGAAGATGAGACAGACAACGACAACGAGCCCGGTCAGAATATAAAGTACCACCCATTTCTCTTTTTTCACGGTATCCTCCATCAGGGTCTGGTCGCGCATCACCGAGATGATCTTGCCCATCCACTTGCTCCAGAAGAAGACGGTTGCAGAACCTCCGAATGCAAGGATGGCGATGAAGATCAGCCCGAACGGGGCGGTGATGAACGCCTCGATCGCCGCCCACTTGGAGATGACCATACCGAACGGTGCAAGGAACATACCGGCCATACCGATGAACATCATGATGGCGATCTTGGGCATCCGGACAATGAGGCCACCCATGTCCTCGATGTTCCGGCTGCCGATCCGGTTCTCGACCGTCCCTACGCAGAGGAACAGGAGAGATTTGGCAATGGCATGGAAGATGATCAGCAGGATTGCCACCCACATCAGGTTATACGTCCCGACCCCGGCACAGGCAACGATCAGCCCGAGGTTGGCGATGGTCGAGTAGGCAAGGACCTTCTTGGCATTGTTCTGGGATATTGCCATGAAGGACGCGATGGCAAACGTCATGCCTCCGACCAGTGCAATGATGAGTCCCTCGGTTGTTCCCGAAAGGACCGGCGCGAACCTCACGATGATATAGACACCGGCCTTGACCATGGTGCTCGAGTGGAGCAGAGCGGAGACCGGGGTTGGTGCAACCATGGCCCCGACAAGCCATGACGAGAACGGCATCAGGGCAGCTTTGGTAATGCCGGCAAAGCAGATCAGGACCGCCGGCACGAGGGCTATTGCGTTCCCGGTCGTGAGCAGGTAATGCAGGTCCAGCAGGTTTCCTGATGGATCGGAAAGGACCAGCCAGATAAGTGCCGCCATAAAGGCCACGCCGCCCAGCAGGTTCATGGAGAGGGCAAGGAATGCGTTGTTGGTCGCTTCCTCGTTCTCCGAGTACCCGATGAGCAGGAACGAGCAGATCGTAGTGATCTCCCAGAAGAAGAAGACCCAGAGCAGGTTATTGGAAAAGACCAGCCCGAACATGGCGGCAAGGAAGATGAACAGGATACAAAAGAAGATCCCCCGGCGGTCCCTGATCTCCTTATGGCGGTTGTGGTAGGTCTCCATGTACCCGACCGCATAGACGCAGATAAGGGTACCAATAATCCCGATGATCAGGGCCATTATTATCGAGAACTGGTCCACAAACAGGTTGTTTGTAACATGCAGGCTGCCAGCCAGGCTCGTTTCAAACCAGATGAGCAAACCTGCCTGCAGCAGGATCAGGATAATGGTCAGCGATTTCCTGAACTTAATACCGAGCCAGAGAATGAATACGGCCAGGATTATCTCGATAAAGAACATGACCTGGCTGACCGTTTCCGAACCAACGGCATACAGGAGCGTGTCCCTGTTGAAACCAAGAACCAGCAGTACCAGCGATATAATCCCGATGGCAACCGCTGAGAGCTGAACGATCAGAGCACGTCCGGAATCTTTGCGTTCGACCAGAAGGAAGAGCGCCGCTATCAACGGAAACAGGATAAGATAGAGTAATAGATCGAGAATCTGCACCAGATACCCTCCTGAGCTGAATATGGGAATTTTTCATTATTAATCATATTGAATTGTGCGTGCGGGTCAGACAGAACTGAGATTATTCCAAAAAAAACCAAAAAAACCAAAAAAAACCGGTTTTCATAAAAAAAAATTTACAAAAAAGGAACCGTGATAGTTCCGGGAACCGGAACGATTTTCTCTGAGTTATTGCCTCCTTTTCAAAAAATTTCAATAATTCAAGGTTTTTTCTTCCCGAAAAATCCGTTTTCCAAATGTGGTGCACCCCGCATCAGAAGATAAAAGTTTAATGTTCTAAAAATGCACTAATGATCTCTTAGGATGGGTGGTGGAATTATTCAGGGAGACTCCCGGGAACCGTTGCACCCTCCTTTGGTTCCATTCAGGCAGGTCTCTGCCGATACCAATTTATCATACCTGATGTGTCGTCCGGGCACGGCCGGGTAGGTACTGTATGTACACAGGTTACGTATGGTTCCGTTCCCTCACCGGGTTCCTGAAAAATACAGCAGGGAGGTCATGGAATGATCGAAAATACATTATTACTCGTGATTGCGATCTGTATCATCGCACTGGGTCTTGCAGCAATCCTGACGCGTAACCTCCTCTCACAGGACGAGGGTACGCCCAAGATGCGCGAGGTTGCCGATGCGATCCGGGTGGGTGCGGAAGCATTCATCAAGCGCCAGTATTCGACTATCGCCGTACTTGCCATCGTATCTGCTGTGGTGATCTTTGCGATTTATTATCTTACCGGACAACAGGAGATTGCCCTCGCTACGGCAGCCGCGTTCATCGTCGGTGCAGCCTGCAGTGCAGTTGCGGGCGTCGTTGCCATGTGGATTGCCGTCAGGACCAACATCCGCACGGCAGCAGCAGCCCAGACCAGCGACGGGAAAGCACTTGACTTCTCGTTCCGCGGCGGGGCCATCTCCGGTCTGATCATCACCTCGATGTCACTCCTCGGTGTCTCGCTCACCTACATTGCCCTCGGTGCAGAGCCGACCCACACCCCGTTCGTCATCATCGGGTTCGCCTTCGGTGCCTCGTTTGTAGCACTCTTCGCCCAGCTTGGTGGCGGGATCTACACGAAAGCCGCTGATGTCGGTGCAGACATTGTCGGCAAGGTCGAGGCCGGTATCCCTGAGGACGATGTCCGGAACCCGGCCACCATTGCAGACCTCGTCGGCGACAATGTCGGTGACTGTGCAGGCCGTGGCGCTGACCTCTTCGAGTCCACTGCAGCCGAGAACATCGGTGCAATGATCCTCGGTGTTGCACTCTTCCCGATCTTCGGTGTCAACGGGATCCTCTTTCCAATCATCATGTGTTCGCTCGGTCTCCTCGCGAGCATGATCGGTATCCTTTCCGTCAAGGGTGTCGATGGTGCTGACCCCATGGACGCCATGAACCGCGGATACTATATCACCGCCCTCATCTCGGCAGTCTTCCTTGCCGGCGGGGTCTATTTCCTCTTCAGCCCGTTTATGACCCACTGGATCTACTTCGTCCTTGCCGGATTCGTTGGTATTGCCCTTTCCGTAGCCTTCCTCAGGGTTACCCTTTACTATACCGACCACCACTATCGGCCGGTGCAGGATATCGCTGATGCCTCTGAGACCGGCGCGGGAACCAACATCATCATGGGATTCTCGGTCGGTCTCGAGACCACCGCGGTTCCGGCTATCCTTATCGGAGCTTCCCTCCTCCTCTCGTACTGGTGCGGGGTCCAGACGGGTATTCCCCAAGGAGGTCTCTACGGTACTGCCGTTGCAACCATCGGCATGCTGATGGTCTGTGCCTATGTCCTTACCATGGACACCTTCGGCCCCATTGCCGACAATGCCGGGGGTATCGTCGAGATGAGCCAGGCCCCTGACGAGGTCAGGCACCGCATGGACAAGCTTGATGCAGCCGGCAACACAACGAAGGCACTCACCAAGGGGTATGCCATCGGCAGCGCATCCCTCGCAGTGTTCCTGCTCTTCAATGCCTATATGGCTGATATTGCCAAGCTCACCGGCAAGGCATTCGATGTTGTCAACCTGGCAAACGTAAACGTCTTTGTCGGGGCACTCATCGGTGCAATGCTCGTCTTCCTCTTTGCGAGCCTCGCTATCCGTGCAGTCTCCAAGACCGCACAATATGTCATCGAAGAGGTCCGCATCCAGTTCAGGGACCCCGGCATCATGGCGGGAACCAAGAAGCCCGACTACGCCCGTGTTATCGATATCACGACCCAGGGTGCGCTGAAGAACATGGTCCTTCCCGGCGCCCTGGTGATCCTGTTCCCGATCGTCATCGGTGTCACCATGAAGTACGAAGCCCTCGCCGGTTTCCTCATGGTAGCAACCATCACCGGTATCCTCCTTGCACTCATCCTCAACAATAGCGGTGGTGCATGGGACAATGCCAAGAAATACATCGAGACCGGTGTCCATGGCGGCAAGAAGAGCGAGGCCCACAAGGCAGCGGTCATCGGAGATACGGTTGGCGATCCGTTCAAGGATACCGCCGGCCCGTCACTCCACGTGCTCATCAAGCTCCTTGCAACCCTGACGCTCGTGCTTGCGCCGCTCTTCATCTGAAACAATCCTTTTTTGGCTCTGTTAAAAAAAACAGGGTAAGAAATGATCGCCCCCATTGCGGCCAGTCCCGGGTTGACGATCCTGACGAATCCTCACCTGCCTTATCGCTGAGCGGATTGGGCAAGTCGAAGCTCCTGAAGCGTTATTGTGAGTCCTCATGATTTCAAAAGACCATCATTTCGCAACCGGATCCTGATTTTGAAAATACAATCGCGATCACGATCGCGATCAAAAACCGTTCCGGAAAAATCGGTAACCGATTTTCATTTTAAAATCGATCAGCGATTTTGATCTTAGAATCGATCAGCGATTTTTGTTTTCAAATCGATCAGCGATTGAAAAAGGATTTCAGAACATGTCTTACAGACGGAACGATAATTCGCGATCCGATTTCCATGTGAAAATCTATCAGCGATTTTGATCTCATAATCGATCAGCGATTTTCATTTCGCAATCGGATCCCGATTTTGAAACTGCAATCACGATCATGATCGCGATCAAAAACCAATCCGGATCAATCGCGATCCGATTTTGATCGCAGAACCGGATCCCGGTTCTTCCGCAAAATTCGATCCATGGTTGTTTTCTCCAGAGCACATTTTTTTTAATTATTTTCTCCAATCGTCATTTTTGGTCAAACACAATCCGCCCGAATCGTAAGGTCTTTTGTTTCCGGGCTGGAAGGTAGTACAGATGAGAGGTTCCCTTCTCCCGGGTGTCATTGCATTGATCATGCTCGGACTGCTCCTTGTCGCCACCGGATGTACAGCCGGGGATTTGAAGACTCCTGCCTTATCTCCGGAAGCCCTGCCCCCACAGGAGACTCTCGCGGTCGGTATCGATGGTGATTACACACCGTTCAGTTATCTCGACTCCGGTGGAAACCCGAAGGGGTTCGATGTGGATTCCATGAAATGGATTGCCCGGAAGAAGGGACTTACTATCAGGTTCAAGCCGACAGCGTGGGATGGGATCATCCCTTCATTGCAGGCGGGCAAGATCGATCTTATCTATTCAGGTATGACAATCACTCCGGAGCGGGCAGAACAGGTCAACTTCAGCACCCCGTACTGGGAGGTTCTCCAGGATGTGGTTGTAAGAAACGACTCAACGATCACCCTTGAGGATGTCAGGACAGGAAACGCGATCATCGGGGCACAGGACGGCTGCACTGCTGCCATCTGGGTTGACACAAACCTGATCATGACGAACAAGATGCCGCAGGACCGGCTGAAACACTATGCCAATACCCCACTCGCTCTCGAAGACCTCATGGCCGGGAGGGTGGATGCCGTGATATACGATGACCATGCGCTCCAGACGATGATAACCGGCAGGCCTGTCCGGACCCTCGGCAGCATCGGGACACATGAACAGTTCGGCATTGCGGTCCGGAAATCCGATCCGGAACTCCTTGCCACCCTCAATGATGGTCTTGCCCAGCTGATAGCCGACCCTTACTGGCAGGAACTCATTGTAAAATACAAGATGACGTAAAGGATTCCTTTCCTTTTTTCAGATCGGGTTTTTCGTACCCATTCCCGGGACAGCTATCCGCTGCTCCAGCAGGCTCACGGCATACGTGGTGAGGGTGACCAGTGCGAGGTATACAATCCCCACGGCAAGGAATGACTCGTTGAACATGAAATACCGGGTAGCAACGATCTTAGATGCTCCCGTGAGCTCGACTACCGTGATCATGTAGGCGAGCGAGGAATACTTGATTAAGTAGATGAACTCGTTCGAGAGCCCGGGGAGTGCCCGCCGCATTGCCTGGGGGAGGATGATCGATTCGATTGCCTGGGCCCGGGTCATGCCGAGCGCCTGTGCAGCGGTCATCTGCCCGTCCTTTATGGAACTGATAGCGCCCTGGATATATTCGGAATTGTAGGCCGCGTTGCAGAGGATGAACCCGATGACAGCCGCAGTGAATGCGGGGAGCGTGATACCGAGCGACGGAAGGCCAAAGTAGAGAATGAAGAGGAGAAGGATGAGCGGGCAGCCCTTGAAAAAAATAATATAGCCGGAGCAGGCCGCTGAAAGTACTTTTCCGCCATACTGCCTGCCGAGAGCAAGACCCGTGCCGAGCAGGAGCCCGAACGGCGCAGTAAGTGCGACCAGTGCCACCGTCATGATGAGCCCCTGCCAGAGAGCGGGTACCAGGAATTGGGTGAAAAAGGTGATCGGGTCCATGATCGTGAGAGGCCTCTAGGTGTGCTCGATCCTGCCGATAAATTCCCGGGTCCTCGGGTGTTTCGGGTTGTTCATGATCTCAAGAGGCGGGCCCTGCTCGACAATCCGGCCGCCTTCCATGAAAATGATTTCCGTTGCCACCGAACGGGCAAAACCCATTTCATGGCTCACGACGAGCATGGTCATCCCGCTCCGGGCAAGGTCCTTCATGACTTCCAGCACCTCGCGGGTCAGTTCGGGATCCAGTGCCGACGTAGGTTCATCGAACAGGATCACCTCGGGATCCATGGCAAGGCAGCGGGCGATCGAGACCCGCTGGGCCTGCCCGCCGGAGAGCTCGGCCGGGTAATGATCTGCCTGGTCTGCCATCCCCACCCGCCGGAGCTCCTCCATGGCTTTTGCACGGGCATCCGCTTTTTTCATCTTCCTGACCCTGATGGGTGCAATCTCGACATTTTCGACGGCTGTAAGGTGGTCGAAGAGGTTGAAGTTCTGGAAGACCATGCCGATGCGCTGGCGGTACCCGCTGATCCGGGAACCGCACCCGGTGATCTCCTCGTCGTCAAGGAATACCTTCCCCCGGTCAGGCTCTGTCAGCTGGTTGATGCAGCGCAGGAGCGTGCTCTTCCCGGTCCCCGATGGCCCGATAAAAACGATGGTCGCGCCTTTCTTCACGTTGAACGAGATCCCCCGGAGGATTTCCCGGTCATTGAATTTTTTATGGATATCTTCTACCCTGAGAATATATTCTCCGGTCATGGTCGCACTGCCTTCCCGCCAAAGCCCGGTATGGCAAACCGTTCTTCTGCCTTCCGAAGAACCAGCATACCCCCGTAATTGAGGGCAATGAAGATCAGGGCACAGGCGATATAGACCGGCATCGTCATGTACGTCAGGCTTACAATCTGGGAGGTCCGGGTCATGAGTTCCACTACGCCGATGGCATAACAGACTGCGGAGTCGGTGAGGAGCTCCGGGTACTCGTTGGACCAGCCGGGAAGGGAAATGCGCAGGGCCTGCGGGATGATGATGCTCTGGATAGCCTCCCATCGGGTCATGCCAAGTGAAAGGGCTGCAGTCATCTGCCCTTCAGCAACGGCCTGGATCCCGCCCCGGAAGATCTGGGACTGGTATGCAGCACCCCGGAGGCCAAGGACCGTTGCCCCGACGACAAACGCAGAGAAGTCGAGACCCAGGGCCGGGAAGACACCGAAGTAAAAGAGGAAAAGGAGGATGAGCGTCGGAAGGCCGCGGAAGAACCATACATAGACGGATATGAGTGCCCGGACAGGCCGGTTGCCGTAGACCTGCCCGAGTGCGAGAGGGAGTCCCAGGCAAAAACCAATGGCCAGTGCCGAGAGGGCGAGCCCGAGCGTTACGGCAATACCGCCGAGCAGGTACGGACCCCACTCAAGAAGGACGGACAGGACTTCCATTTTCGCTTTTCCTCTCTCCATCCCGGACAACTCATGGCAAGTTCAGGACGAAGTCGTGATATCCAGTAATAAGCAGATATCAGGGAAAAGAATTGTTGTTTACCCTCGCCGGGGAAAAACGACCTTTATGTACGGGCCCGGATTTTACCAGAACCCTGATGCCGGGATACCGGACAGTCATTTATCGTCCAACCACAGATACTACCCATGGATCCGCAGGAGCATTTTCTCATCATCAGCGCAGGGGACAGTATCCATAAAACATACCCTGCTGTTCTTGAAGAGCTCCGGACCGTCACGCACACGATCATCTTTGCGGAAAAAGATGTCTATACCAATTCAGCCCGGGATGATACCGGGAAAAGGATGTGGAAATGCGCCATCCGCAACGCGGTTGATGAGGTAAACGCCATCTCTATCTCCTGCGCTATTTCCTGTGCGCTGGTCACCATCGATGCAGCAACGTTCGACGCAATTCGCGACCCGGTTCTCGGGATATTCAGCGACCACCCCGACGCCCGGTACTCGTTCGATATCTCCGCCGGGCCAAAACGGCTCTCGCTGGGACTGCTCTCGATGTCACTCTGGGTGGAAGGCGACTGCTATTATGCATTCGGGAATTCCCCTGCACGGCGGGTGCCTGTCCCGACCCTTCCCATAAAATACCTGCCGGCGAATCCGCACAACCTCGTGATCCTCACCATCCTCTTCCGGGAACAGGAGCGGGGAAAGAAGTCAGGTACCCTGGTACCGGAAACAACGCTGTTTAACGAGACGAAGACCTGGCAGATCCCGGTCCGCAATACGGATGAGGATCCGGCCGGACATGAGCTTCTCCGCGAGGAATTCTCCCGTCTGGTATCAGTACTTGCCGGCTGGAACCTTATCCGGGTGGAGACGGATCCGGAGAGTGGACCGGAAAAGCTCTGCAGCATCACCCCGGATGGCGAGCTGGCCCTCATCGTCTATTCCGCCCGGATGAAAAAGCGGGGTGTCACAAGTACCCCCGGCCTCTCGTAATGCACCTGGTGTATCTGCAGAACCTTGACAGATACAGACCATTAACAACAGTCATTCAGCAACACAACAGCTGCGGACAAAAAAGTGATTACTTTTCCTTGAGGTTTTGTTCATCCTCTGTGATCCATTTCTGCAGTTTCCGGATACCTTCCTCAATATCTTTGATCCGGACTTCGGTTTCTGCAAGCTGGATCTTTGCCTTTGCAGCCTTCTCCGGATCCTTGCAGGACGCGAGGAATGTACGGATATGGTCCCTCCCGATCTGGAAATTCTCAAGCGCACCCGCAGCTTTTTTGTAACGCTCATAATTGGCCTCAAGATTCATCCGGGAGCGGAATTTTGTTCCCGTCTGCTGCTTCGGTTTGGTTGCTTTGAGCGACTCCCACGCCGCATCGTGGGTTTTGCGGATTGCCTGGATCTTGTCAAAACAGGCTTTTTTGTGTTTTGCAATCATCGCGTGCTTGTATCTCCCGAGTGTGTCACCGGCATTTTTGAGCGCCTGCCCGCGTTCCACCAGTTCGTGGATCCCCCGGGCCAACTCACCGGGAGGGAGCTGTGCCAGGTCCGCGAGCTTCATGATCTCATCCAGGTGCCGCTGTGACAGGGATTCCAGGGTCCCGTACTCAGCCTTTTGTTTGTCTTTCACTTCACGGCAGATCGTATTGAACCGGTTCCAGAGGAGGTCCCGGTCACTCTTTGCAAGCGGTTTGAGCTCTTTGAATAACGCGGTGATCTGTTTTGCCTTGTTCCAGAAATCCTGGTATTTGGTTATGATCGGGCGGTTTTCCCGGATCGGGCTGGTTAACGACACCAGGTTCCTGATCTCACGATCGAGATTTTCTGCATTGTCATGTGCATTCTTCAGCCAGGGATCATCTTCAGGTTTCATAAAATATTCCGATTGTTGTTGGACTTGGGATTATTGTGTCTGTATCTGCCCGTGTGGCAATAAAAAAGTATCCACTTCCCCGGGTTTCCCAAGCGGTATTTCTCACGGGAACCGGAGATCGTTTACCATACCCGGGAACAGTGTTACCCGGATGACGATTCTTTCAGGTCAACGCTGGCATTGATTCCCAGCCGGGAATACCTCTTCGGGTTTTCCTCGAACTGCTTTTTGCACCATTTACAGCAGAAATAATATTTGTGGTCCTTATGAGTGACCGTAAATTCTGCATCTTCTTCATCGACGATCATGAGACAGACGGGATCGGTTGCCATTGTATATACCACGTTCCTGTACAAGAATCGTGGTTGTTTCCTTATGAGGTCTCGCCTTTCATCACGGGAGCTGCGTCTCACAGGTACTGGACCGGGGCATCCGGGTTCTCCTCCTGCTCGTGTTTGATGAGGTGAGCAGTGATATCGGAATAGGTTTTGAGGAGGAGGAAGAGCACCAGCACCGGAAGGGTCGAGGTGATCCCGAAAACCCCGAGGGCAAGTATCACGATGCTGCCGAAGATGATGGTGAGGTGCATCGGGATGATCCGCCGGTATGGCGTGAAGAAGTGCTCGTTGACATACCGGTAATCCTTTGGCCCCTTGTGCCGGTAGGTGATATGCGAGTAGAGGTGGTTGGCAAAGAAGAGCCCGCAGGAGAGCCAGATGTTGGGATCGGCAAAGTTCACCGTCCCGAAGAGGCCGGAATCCACGACGATGAAGTAATATCCCAGGTGAAAGAGCCCGTAGTGGACGGTAAAAAATCCAGCCATTATGCACTTGTAGAACCAGACAAACCAGGGGCTGATCTTCTCCGTTCCGCCCCGTTCGTCAATCGGTCTCTGGAGATCACCACTCAGGGCATCGGTATCGGCGCCAAGGATTGAGACGACGGAGAAGATGCCGATGATAACACTCTGGGTCCAGTAGATGAACATCACCGTGGCAAGGTCCCAGTTCCCGAGGATGGCTAGCACGATGGTGACAAAGTTCGCAAAGATGAGGGAGAGGAGGGGGAAATTATGGATGAGGTCTCCGGGGATTACTCGCGTGATGATGACCGGGGGCTCCATTACGTTTGTGTTGCCCCAAAGGATGAAAAACGTGCGTATTCTCTGGTGAGCAGCGGGGTTTGGATCCGGGTTTTCCGCTTTCGCGTACCTTCACCCGCGGCAGACTGCGACACCCTATAAGATTTCCGGCAGCATACCGTATGGTAACAATGGCATTCGACCGGATCCCCATCGGTAAGTTCTCGCTCATCACCCGGCTCAGCCCCAAGGCGCTCCGGCTCTATGACGATCGGGGCCTCTTAGTGCCGGAGGTGAAAGACCTCTGCACCGGGTACCGCTCCTACACGGGAGCCCAGATCCCGCTCGGGGTATCCATCAAGACGCTCTGCAGTCTCGGTTTTTCCCTGTGCGAGATCGATGTGCTCCTCACGGCAAAGGCTGAACATGACACCGCTACTATCCGGGAGCTGTTTAAGAAACGACGTGGGGAGATCCGGTCCGAAGTCCAGAGGTTACAGCAGATCGAGGCGATCCTCGCAAACGAGGCTGCCTCGCTGGAGTCGATCTACATGTCACTCAATGAACCTCTCATCAAGGATGTCCCTTCCCAGCGGATTGTCGGGAAGAAAGGGACCGGGCCGTATGGCGAAACGATCTCTCGGCTCATGCCCGGGCTCTGCAGCCAGATCTTCTCGGAAGAGAACCAGAGAAACGGCCTGAAAGTGACCGGCCCCTTCATGACCCTGTACCATGACTGCGAATACCGGGATAAGGATGCGACTATGGAGTGCGTGGCGCCGATTACCGGCCGGATCATCCTTTCAGACCCGGATATGGAAGTGCGGACGCTGCCGGGAGGGAAAGTCCTCTCGCTTATCCACAAGGGCTCATACACCAGGCTCCACGAGGCGTGGAGCCGGATTGGTGCCTATGCCGAGGAACGGGAGTTTGTACCGAATGGGCTCCACCGGGAAGTGTATCTCAACGATCCGAACGTGGTCGGCGAGGAAGAGCTTCTCACCGAACTTCAGATACCGGTTGACATGTCAGCCGGAAAGCACGGGGTCTGAAGAAATTTACTTGAGAATAAGAAAGAGGGTTGCAGAATACTTATACAGTCAGCGAGGGACACGAGTAACCATAATAAAATCCATTATATTCGAAAAACCTCAACGGGTTTTGCGCCATACACTCACTACGATTATTTGACCAGTAGAGCGCAACGAATTTGTCTCTTTCATTTATATTCATAACAACACGATGCGGTTCTGTTCCACGAGAAAAGAAGAACAGGAATTTTTGTTGATAATCCCGGATTGCGGATTCAAGACGGGGATACTCTTTGAAATCTTTTTCCGAGATATGCGTGATCAGACCGGACTTGGCTACACTTTCATCAACAGGAGTCAGGATAATTGACTTATCAGAATCAGATCCGAAAAACCATTCCTTGCCAAATGTCACAAACAAGGGTATTGAACATATGATCAGAAGCAGGATAATAATTTTCAGTAAGTGCCATTTATCCTTTTTTTGTGATGTTTGAACAGGTTCGGGTGCCTGGAAAGAGGACTGACCGTAACTGGTTTTAATTAAAACCTGTATGATCGCAGTAATCCCCGCAAATACCACTATACTGATTGCAATGTATACAAGAGGACCCAGTAACGGTATCGAATAAAAAAAACTTATAAGAGGAACTGTTACCATTCTGGAAGACAGACTAAAAAGGATTACAGACGTAATCAGGGCTCCGGAAAAAACCGCATAGTGATAGATTTTTTCCGGTATTTTTTTCTCAAACAATGGAAATGGAATGAGTATCGCCATGCAGGTTAAAAAATAACCAGCGATAACAATGATTGGATAAAAAGCATTATCCGGTTGAACAGGAGGTAGGATTGTTAAGGGATATAAGCAGATAAACCCAATAACCGGAATAAGGATCCGTGCGTTTCGCGATGTAACGTGTTTGATGATATAATAGAGGACTGTTGTTATTATTGCGAGAACAAACCCGAGACAGATATAACAGAAAAGAAGGAACGGTTCAAAAGCCATGCTAATGTTCTTAATATATGTATAATGTTATTTAAATCAGGTCGGTCCGGTTCTTTAATAGGGTTATACGACTATCCACTACTTGCTGAAGGATCATGGCCGCACACATTCTTGTCGCATATACAACACGGAAGGGATCGACTGCCGAGATCGCCCTTGCTGTTGCAAAGGAACTGGAAAACACCGGCGCCGCGGTTACGGTCTCTGATATGACAACGGTCTCATCGCTCGATGGATACAATGCAGTTGTGATCGGTGCGCCGGTCTATACCGGAAAGGTTGCCCGCGATGTTGCCATCTTCGCCCGGCGCCACCGGGACAGCCTCAGCCGGGTTCCGGTTGCAGGATTCGTGACCGGTATTGCTCCCGTGTACCCGAAGAGCGGTGAGACAACCGTATTTACCGGGCAGCTTGCAGATGCCCTCAGCCCGGCTAAACTGGTTGCGGTAACGATGTTTGCCGGCAAGCTCGATGTTGCCCGGCTTTCCCTCATAGAACGCGGGATGACCTCGCTCCTGAAGGTCCCGACCGGCGACTTCCGCGACTGGGTCACGATCGCATTATGGGCACGGGACCTGCCCGGAAAACTGGGGATTTAGCTCCCCGGCTCAAAAAGGTTAAACCAGTACCCGCAAGAGTTCTTGTAACTATGTCCCCGACCATCCGCGAAGACTGCCCCTGCCCCAAGGTGACGTGCAAACGGCATACGCTTTGCGACGAGTGCGAGGCTTCCCGTCTGGCACAAAACAAGCTCCCCTTCTGCAAGCGGCCGACTGCGTCGCTCCGGGTGCGGATCTGTAAACTACTGGGGCTTACAAAGTAATTGCCTGCCTGCCCCGCGGGGACGAAAGCAGAAAATGGGAAAATCTCCCTGACCATGGCGGCGGACAACCAGTCCTGGCTTGGCGATTTCTATTCCGCTGGTCAGGACCCCTCCCTCTACCCCCCGAACTGGGCAGGCAGGAAAACCCTGTAACCCCTCCTTTCCTTTTTCTGCATACCCTCGCTGATACGAATATTCATAACATCACAAGAAAAAACACAACACTCAATCACTACTGAGGTCCGGCAGGATCACCCGGGCGGAGCACCAGACCATGTGGACGCCGGATATCAGGACCATTTTTCTGATGATATTCTTAATCAACGCCTTCCTCACCCTGATGATCCTTGCCTACTGGAAAACCCAGAAGACTCACGACGGGTTTGCCCTCTGGGCAGTCAGCCTGCTCTTCCAGTCGCTTGCGTACCTCCTCTTCATGCTGCGGGGAGATGTCTCCGATATCCTCTCGATCCCGGTCGCCAATGTCCTGAGCATGCTTGCCATGATCATGCGTGTCGACGCAATACGGAGGTTCATCTGGGCAAAACCGATACCGGTCTGGTACTATTCCCTGCTCGTCCCGATCTTCATCACCTACTGGTATTTCACGTATATCGTCGATGATATGATCCTGCGGGCATTCATATCCACTATCTTTATTGCACCCTGCCTGATTATCGCCGGGACCCTTGCCCTGACGTCTCATGAACGGGAGAACAGGATCATCCGGTACCTTTTCGCGGCAGCTCTCATGATCCCATCACTTGTGCTCCTGGCCCGCCTTATTTCCTGGATGCTCCTGCCCGGACAATACACCATCTTCAGCACCGACGCCTTCAATACCGCATTCTTTGTTATTGCGATGATCGCAGACATCCTTGCCACCGGGTTCTTCCTGATGCTGAACATGGTCCGGTCCCAGAAGGAGCTCCTGCAGACCAACGAGAAGCTGAACCTCCTCTCGAGTATTACCCGGCATGACATCAGCAACCAGCTCCACGTCCTCTCCTCATATCTTGAACTGTCCCGGCAGACGGTCAATGACCAGGACCTTGCATCGGAGCTGATTGCAAAGGAGGAGAAGATCGCAGATACAATCGCCCACCAGATCAATTTCACCCGGGATTACGAGGATATGGGGATCGCTGCACCTGCATGGCAGAATGTGGACGGAATCATCAGGCAGGCTTCTGCCTCGCTGTCCATGAAGGACATCCGTGTCGTGGTTGACCGGCCGGATCTCGAGATCTATGCCGACCCGCTGCTTGGCAAGGTCTTCTACAATCTCATGGACAATGCCCTCAAATACGGGGGTTCAAATATTACGACTATCGGGATCACCACCCACGAAACGGGCACGGGACTCACCCTTATTTTCGAGGACGACGGGATGGGGATCGCGGGCGAGGACAAGAGACACCTGTTCGAGCGGGGATTTGGGAAGAACACCGGCCTTGGGTTATTCCTCTCCCGCGAGATCCTCTCGATTACCCGCATTACAATCAGGGAGACCGGAGACCCGGGAAGGGGGGCACGGTTCGAGATGAACGTGCCGAAAGGGGAGTACCGGTTCGTGCAGGCCCGGCATTAAATCCGGATACTTCCGCACCCTGGATTTTATTCATGTGCATTCTGTCGTGCTCACCCAACATACGTCCAAGAAATTTTTATATAGTCAACATGCATACGTTGACATATGCTTCTGCCCACGAATGATAAGCAGTTCGGATTCTGGAAGATGCGGCGCAACGGCTCTTCCAATATCACAATAGCCAACCTGCTGGGCATCTCACGGCAGGCGGTATCCCGTGCCCTTCTGGTGATGGACGAGAAGATTGAATCAACACTCCGCGAGATGGCGCAGGCAAACCAGATCGCGATCGAGAAGATCAACGCGGAGCGGGGTGTACTCATCGGCCGGTCGATACCCTTCCAGACAGCAGCAATCATCTTCGTCTCCGAAAAGCACGGCATGCAGGTCTGGTACGAGCATGACGGGGACTGCGGAGCTTGCCAGCGGTATACCGAGTGCATCGAATTGCTCTGGGACTATGCAACCGAGCTTGGCATCCGGATCGAAAAGACCGCCGACCCAACGAAGATGGCAGAAGAACTGTTTAAGAAAGTGAAGGCGGTTGTGTGATGATGACGCGGTTTTCGGAAATGGTTCAGGACTGGCTGGGCTGGTGCCCGATGGCAGCAGCTGCGCAGCGGAAGACCGAAGGGCAGAAAACGGCAGTATCGCAGGAGAAAGCGACCGAAGCTGGGCCTGTTACCGGCAGGGAGATTCTGTTCTCACGGCTGACATGGGCTGTCGTGGGACTCTCGTGGATTATTGCGCTTGCCGCTCTCCCATACCTTCCCGAAGTCATGCCCGTTCACTGGAGCCTGTTTGGTGAAGCGGACGGGTTTACCGGCAGGCTTCCGGGCGCGTTCGGGCTTCCCGTTATTATCACGCTGACCGTGGTTCTCCTGAGGGTACTGCCCCGCTTTGAACAAATGAAGGAAGGGCTCGGAGCGGCAAAGGACATCTACCAGATCCTGTTGTTCTCTTCGGTCACGCTGCTCCTCGTTATTGAAATGGTAACCCTCCTCTCATCAGCCGGGACCGATGTGCCTCTTGCGGTCATCATCCCGATACTGCTCGGAGTCTTCTTCATCGTTATGGGAGGCCTGATGCCCTCTCTCCCGCGGAATACTACCATAGGGTTCCGCCTGCCGTGGACGATACGGGACGAGATGGTCTGGAAAAGGACGCACGAACACGGCGGCCCCCTCTTAGTGCTCGCAGGTGCGGTAATCGTGCTGGGGAGCCCGTTTGCAGGCACATGGGCGCTGTCCCTTATGCTGGTGATATTCCTTGCCGTGAGCCTGTACCTCACGATCTGGTCCTACCGGCTGGCAAAAGCCGGAGCAACGGGGGTCGTGGAATAATGCTTATGCGGCTGGGTGAGATCATCCGGGACCGGTTCGGCTGGTGCCCGAATGGACAAATGCTCAGGGGCCGGAACAGCAGCGGGCCTGATGGCGATGTTCGTGCAGGGACGGCCAGTATGCAAAACCCCGGACCGCTGGGAACCGGCCGGCCGGACGACCCCTGGAACCTCCGCTACGAGCATACGCAGCAGGCGACGATCATCATCCTGTCGGTAGTGTCTGTCATCGTTATCATTATCGCGTCGATGTTCCTGTTCGGCCCCGTGCTGGTTACGCTGTTAGTCCTCGGCCTCATGATCTTCCTGCTCGCCATCATGTCCCACCTCACCGTCTCGGTCAGTGCTGATACCCTCCGGATCCGCTTTGGCCCGGTCGGGCTTGTCCAGAAGGGGTGGCGGTTATCAGAGATCGTCTCGGCAACTCCCGTGACGAATCCCTGGTACTATGGCTATGGCCTCCGCTGGACGCCGCATGGTCCACTCTATAATGTTGCAGGGCGCCACGCGGTCGAGATCCTGCTGAGGTCCGGGAAAAAGGTCCGTATCGGCACCGATGAACCAGAAGCGCTTGCGGGAGCGATCAGCCGTGCAATCCGCTGAAGGGGACGGCCAGCGGATATCCGAGGTCATCCGCGGGTGGCTGGGATGGTGCCCGCAGGGATCTCAACGGACAACCCGGGCGCTCTCCGCTCCGGAGCCGGGTCTCCCGGTTCAGGTACCGTCACCGGCCAGCCCGGCTGCACCAGCCCCGGCCGTAACAGGGCCGGTAGAACACCGGCCGGAATACCAGACCAACCTGCTCCTGATCCTCGTCCTCCTTGGCGGACTCTTCTACGCATCCCGTCTTGATCTGATCATACCGTTCAACATCCTGAGCGCAGTTCTCGTATACTTCGATGCGAAAAATATCCACGCCGGTGAAAAATTTAAGGAGGTCTCACTACTCGGCGAAGTCGCTACCTGGAGCCCGATTGTCTGGGCAGTCGCGATCTTCATCGGGACATTTTTCCTCCTTGCACTCTACCTGCTCTGCAGAGAGGAGATCTACACAGCGAACAACTGAGGTGAATTATGGAGATTATGTCAGTATACAAAAAGTATCTTGGCTGGTGCCCGAACGCCCCGGCCATCCGTACCACGCCGGCGGTCCTTATGGTCCCGCATGAGAATATTCATCCCGCACAGCCCGGTGACGGCGGATCTGCCGGCAGGTTTGGCCGGATCGGGAGCGGCGTAAGCATCGCTGCCGGAAGCCTGAAGGCCCTGTTTCGGGACCGGCTGTTGCTCCGGTTCACGTTCCTTTCCGGACTCGTGATGCTCTTCCTGATCCTTGCAGAGGATTGGAATATTACACACCTCCACTACACCTTGTCATCCGTTTTCTCCATTCCAATCTGGGGCACATGGATATCTTTCGATACCAGGTTCTTCTGGATTGGCATTAATTTCGGTGAGGCCAATTTTTACGTTGACGTACCACTCTTCCTTATCGAAATAATCTGCCTGTTCTGCTTCACCATCCTGCTGGCGGGCCTGGTCCGATACCGGGCGGAAAAACATGCACACCTGCCGGTTACAATCCCGGGTATTTTCGGGGCCGTCCGCACTCATGCCACCACGTTCGCAGCCCTGTCAGGTACGATGGCATTGTTCGGAATCATCCTGGATGCGATACTATTCCAGACCCAGTTCTTCGGTAAGATCATCTTTGCCATAGAAATGGCCGTCTTCAACCTGCCCTATGCCTACTATTTACAGGGTGAACCCATCTATATGGCCCTTCTTTATTCGTTCAAGATCATGTTCATCAACATCATCCTGTTCCTGGTCGCACTCTATGTTGTGCCGGTCATCGTACTGGAGAGGAGGGGTCTGGTTCCCGCTCTGGCAGGATCTCTCAGGCTCATGCGGAAGACCTGGCGCGAACTGCTGGGCTGTGCCATTATTTACGGCGCAATTGTCATTGGGGTCGCTTCCGTAGCGCTCGTGATCGGCCAGTCGCCATACCTGCTCAACCATGACTTTGACTTCTTCATAAACATGTCCCGCGGACAGCTGCTGATGATGACCGTCTGTTTCCTGTTCCTCACCGGGTGCTGGGTCATGATGGCTGCGGGTTTCACGGCAGCGGGAGTTGCTATCACGGATCTCTACTCGTGCAGCACAGAGACAAACATCGGATGTAAACCGGAAACCGATTGCGCCATTGCGGCGGAACCGGCCAGCTGACCTTTTTTTAAGAAGGCTCCGACAATAACGATCCGGGATCCGCCCCTCCGTTTCCCCCACCATTTCCCCCAGGGTTTTTTTACGCCGCAGATGACCGGGGCAATATCAGCAAAAACCAAGCTTATCCGAGACGGGGGCTTAAACCCACCTTTTTATTTTTCCCGGTTCAGTGTCGGGGTTCCTGTTCCGGGAAAAGACGCAAGAGAAAAAGAGGTTAGGGTTTGTTTCCGCTACCCGAAACATTCAAAATCCCGAGGCGCTTGTAGAACGCTTCCGCACCCGGCTCTCTCCCAAGGAAATTCTCAAGCAGAACCCCCCCGTCCTGCATATTACCCTGCGAGAGGATCTCCTCCCGGAACCGCATCCCCGTAGTCTGGTTGGTCATCCCGTCGTGTTTAAACGTATCCGCAATCTCGAGAGCGTAGACCTTGGACCAGAGGTACCCGTAATACCCTGCATCGTAGCCACCCATGAGATGCTCGAACGATGCCGGCTGGTGGATACCTTCTGCCTGCGGTATTTCCATCTCCGCGTAGACCCGGGCGGAGACTGCCGTCACATTTACCGGACCCTGTGCGGTATGGTATTCCATGTCCTCCAGCGAGTTGGCCATAACACGGCCGTAATAATGCCCGGCGCCAGCGTCCCGTGCCGCGATTACCCGGTCGCGAAGTTCCGGCGGGATCTTCCGGGAGGAGTTGGTGTAATGGCCCGAAAGGGAAGTCAGCACCTGCGGATCCCAGACCCATTCCTCGAGGGTCTGTGAGGGAGTCTCGACAAAGTCCCATTCCGTGTTGAACCCGGACCATGTACCATACGGTACGGTGGTGAGGAGGTAATGCATGGCATGCCCTCCTTCGTGGAAAAGGGTCTCGACATCATACATGATCAGGAGGCCGGGTTTATTCTCCTGTGGGGCGGGGAAGTTACCGATGATTATTGTAACCGGGACCGACCATGCACCATCTTTCATCCGTCCGCAGATGACCGGGAACGTAGCGAAATGCCCGTACTTCCCCTCGCGGGGGTAGAGATCAAGGTACAGGTAGCCGACCGTGGCCCCGCCGGCCAGGTTCGTGACCCGGTAGAGCCGGACATCGGGGGACCAGACCGGCGCGTCCCTGACCTCTTCGAAACTGATGCCAAAGAGCTCCCCGTACACCCGGAAGATACCCTGCACGGTGTTGTCTACCGGGAAGTACTCCTTGACCTCATTCTCGTCATAGGCGAACTTCCGGAGTGTCAGTTTCTCCTGCAGGTATGTGACGTCCCACGGATCGAGTGTTATGGCGGTGGGTTCAAGATCCTTTTTCAGAGCAAGGAGTTCAGCATTCTCGGCCCGGCTCTTCTCCGTTAAGGGTTCTTTGATACTACTAAGGAATGCCATGACACTGGCACTGTTCCCCGCCATCCTCCCGTTGGTCTTGAAATCAGCCCATGTCGGGTACCCGAGTTCCGTTGCAAGGGACTGACGGAGGGTGATAGCCTGTTCAAGGAGGGCGGTATTTTCCCCGGCCTGCCGGTTATTGTACGCCATGTACATCGCTTTCCGGGTTGTGCCCGGGTCGGCATACTTCATCACGGCTACGTAGTCAGGATACTTCGTTGTCACCCGGTATGTACCCTCCGGGGTCTTTCCAAAGGACGCAAGCGATGCGGCGGGGATACCGGCCAGCTCCGCTTCAGTGAAAACGAGTGATGTATTGTCGTTGTTGAGGTTGGCCGAGAACCGTGATTCAAGCCCGCTCAGTTCGTCATTCATCTGCCGGACTTTTTCCAGGCGCTCGTCAGGAAGTTTTAGCCCGTTCTTCTCGAACTCACGCATGGTCAGGTTGTAGAGCCGTGATTCCAGAGGGGTCCGCGGGGTCTGCCCTTTGAGAGCATTGTACAGGCTGCGCCGGGTATAGATATCGTTGAGGAAGACCGCGGAGGACTCCTCGAGAGACATCCCCTCGACAGCCACCTGCGGATCGGGATACACGTACCCCATCAGGGTCATCGGGCAGATCGAATCCGAATAGTCAGTCATCGCAGTATCGAACGCGATGACGGTGTTCTCGAACGTGCGCTTCTCCGGGGGGAGGGCTGCGATGGTGTTGAACGACGTATTGGCCTGCTGCTCTGCGGCTGCACCCAGCCGGGGGATCTCCCCGGGGACATACTGTGCCCGGATCGGTACCAGCGTTGTCGCTTGTGTGGTACTGACCGTTGGTTTGGGCTCTGCGCCGTTCTGCAGGCAACCGGCGAATACGATGAGGGTGAGGGTAAGCGCGATTATTCCTGCAGTGAGGCAATGGGATCTTCTGGTATGAGACGAGAACATGGGACTTCAGTGATCAGGGTATACTCCCGCTGCTGATAAAAAGGTCGGATCTGGCATGTCTCGTACTATGCGGGGCAGAAGACCGGAGAGATTCGCCAGGCAGAAAAATAAATTACTGGATCAGGTTCTTTCCAAGCTGGTACGCCTGTTCCATGACCTTTTTGTTATCTTCAACCGGCGGTTTAACCCCGGTGTCAAGGTCACAGGCAAGCATATGATCCTTTACGGACAGGCCGGTCAGCCCGACCATCTGCATGAAAGTTGCGATGGGTGTCGCGAACAGCCGGGCATCCGGCTGGTTCTGCGTAAAGATGAACGAGAACTTCTTTCCCGGCGGCATCTTCGGGCTTAAGTCCATGCCGATGTAAGGAAAGAGCCGGTCGAGCCACGCCTTGGTCTGCGCCGTGACTCCTGCGAAATAGATGGGCGATGCAATGATCAAGCCGTCTGACTCCTGCATCAGCTGGTGAACCTTCTGCATGTCGTCCTTCACCGCACATTCCGCAACATCATTCTTCTTGCACCAGTAACATGCCTGGCAGCCTTTGATCTTCAGGTCATTGAGAAAGACCGTCTTCGTTTCAATACCCTTTTCTTTGAGTCCCCGCTCTGCTTCTGCTGCGAGAATTGCTGTGCTGCCCTTTTTCCGCGGGCTCCCGATGAGGATAAGTGCTTTTTTCATGAAAGGGCTCCTTCTTCCCCCGTTACCGTACCCACGTCACGTTTGCGGGATGCTTGTCATGGGCCTCGGGTTTCTCTTCGGGATACCCGAAAACGATAGTGCCGACCGGGCTGTAACCTTCGGGGATCCGGAAACCCGCCATGAGCTCCTTGTTGTCATAGCCTACTTCCGTTGATCCGACCCAGCAGCTCCCGATGCCGAGAGTATGAGCGGCCAGCATCATGTTCTCAGCGCAGAGAGAACAGTCGATCTCCCGGAACCGGCTGCCGGTCTTCCCGATGACCATGATAACCGTCAGGGCATGGTAATAGATCGAGTACCCAGGGCTTTCCAGCAGCGCCCTGAACCCGTCCGACATGCCATCGTGTGCATCCTTCATGAGCGAGATCATGATGGGCTTGCAGTAGTCCGAGACCCGGTTTAAGAATTTCTGGTCCTGCACTACAACGAATGCCCACGGCTGGAGCGCGAGGGCCGACGGGGCATACGTCCCTGCCCTGAGGATCTTCTCCAGTACTGCATCGGGTATCTGCCGCTTCTCAAACTTCCTGATACTGCGGCGTGTCATGATTGCTTCGATTGCTTCCATAAATGGTTGTCTCCTTTGTCCTTCAACTCAGGAATATTCCTGAGCGATTCGTTGTTTCCTCTACCGTGGGCATCCAGGGTGAGGATCATTCCACCCTCCGGGCTTTCTGTTCCATGGCCGGATCGATCCGGGGCGGTGCTGCGGAAATCTTTTCCGGATAGCCGAGCGGCGTGATCGCGACGATCTCCCGGTCGTCCGGTACCGAAAGAATCCTGCGCAGGGTCTTCTCGTCACGGAGCGGCCCGGTCATCCAGCAGGTGCCAAGACCGAGCCCTGTTGCGGCAAGCAGGAGGTTCTCCATCGCTGCGCTTGCACTCTCGAGGTCTGCCTTTCGGAAATTCGGATTGTCGTCAGCATGGACCAAAACCACGATAACAACCGGCGCACCCCCGTACGTCTCTGCAAACCGGATAAACTCATCGCGGGTGATAAAGTCCTGCATGGGAGACTTGTCCCAGTGAGCAAGGTATTCGTCAAGGGTGGAACGGTAGCTCCCGCCCATCTCTAAAACTTTTTTACCGGTGACCACGAGAAACTCCCACGGCTGCCGGTTGAGCCCGGACGGCGCCTGGTTTGCTGCATTGAAAACGGTGAGAATGTCCTCCCTGCTGACCGGGTCGGGACGGTACATGCGGACCGCCCTCCGCTTCCGGATTGCTTCAAAGACGTCCATACCGGCTCACACCCGGGTCCCGGCCTTCGCCATCCGCACTCCGAGGTCAAATGCCCGTCTGCAGTCCTGTGGGAATATCTCCCTGCGTCGCTGCCGCCGCTCCCCCGGATCGACGTAATTGAAGACCATCTTGTCGTAGTCTTCGAACTGGAGTGTTTCCGTGGAGAAGAGGGATTCGGATTGCCCGAACATCCGTGTGAGCACCTGTTCGTTTGCACTGATATGAGTGCCATAGATCTCCTTCATCAAGGGTTCGGAGACATTCATTGTGTACACAAACGCTGTCGGTATCTTTCCCGGGAAAAGCGAAGCGGGGGGGTTTGTATAGATCAGGTACGGGAAGAGCAGCCGTTCCATGAACGATCGCATCTCCCCGGTCACTATCCCGAAATAGATGGGTGAGCCAAGGATGAGTGCGTCGGTACTCGCGATCTTCTCAAGAACGGGAGTCAGACCATCATTCATGGCGCATTTTCCGTAACTTTTCCCACCCTTGAGCTTGCAGGCAAAGCAGCTGGTGCAGCCTTTGTAGTCCAGATCGTAGAGGTGGACGAGTTCTGTCTTTGCACCTTGCGATGCTGCCCCTTCGAGGGTTTGTTCTAGCAGCATTGCCGTGTTCCACTTCTTTCGTGGGCTTCCGTTGATTGCTATGACACTCATTGTGGGGTTCCATTTTGTATTTTTTAATACAGGTGTTACTGCCACGTCACTTTCAACGGTTTCCTGCGGGGGATGCCGTAGATCTTGTACTGCGGGTTGCCGAACATCAGTACGTAAGCGGATTTCCGTCCGCCCGGGATGCCGATCGCCTTCTGGAGCGGCTCGTAGTTCCACGCTGCCATTGCAACAAAACCGGCCCAGCAGGTTCCGATCCCATAAGCGGGCGCCGCAATATCGAAATGCGTGAGGGCAATAATGGCATCGGTCTGTGCCATCGGGTTGCCTTCCGGGATGGTGGCAACAACGAGGTGAGGGGCGCCGCGGCAGATGACATCGTAGTCGGCTTCAAACTGCTTGATCAGCATCGGCACGTAACCGCTCATCGGGTGCGTGGAGTTCACGAGCGTCTTCATCCATTCAATGGTCAGCCCGGCAATTTTCTGTACCTTCTTTGGGTCGTGGACAACGATCCAGTCTACCGGCTGCCCGTTGCCTCCCGATGCAGCGTACCGGGCAATGTCGAGAACCGCCAGGATCTTCTCCTTTGGCACGGGATCTTTCGTGAAATGCCGTACGGAACGCCGTTTCCTCAGGTAAAATCCCATATCATCCGGTGCAATGGTTCCGGCACCGGCGGGCAGGGGTATTCTCTCCTCCGGGCGCTCATTCAGGAGCAGCGCCTGTGACGGGCAATAGACCTCGCAATGCCCGCACCGGATGCACATAGGTGCTTTTGCGTCCGGTATTTTTGGCAGGGTGTTTTCATCAGCGGGGTCAATGAGCCCCATCGTACAGGTATTCGAGCAGATCCCGCACCGGGTGCAGAGATCCTGGTCAACAAGTATCGTTGTCATGGTCATCGTTCTCATTTCTTTTTCCTGGTCATTCTTTCATCCGCTTTTACCGGCTTGCGGGAAGGGAGCGGGTGGCGGTCAAGGTGGTTGAGGATCATTGCCATGGTTTCTCCCAGGTTCTTTGCGCAGCCCATCCCCTCCCCATCCTTTTCAACATCCCCGATGTCCAGCCCCATCCCGATTGCGGGGAGACCGGGGACAATCATTTCGTTTGCAAGGAGGAAGTGAAGCATAGAATCTGCCGTACGGCTGGCACCGGCACGTCGTACGGCGACCGTAGCGTTCCCTATCTTGTTTTTGAACAGGAGCCCGTTGGCATACGAGACGAACCCGGCCCGGTCAATAAGCGCCTTCATCTCTGAAGTGACATCGAGGAAGTAGACCGGGGAGCCGAGGATGATGCCATCCGCACGGGCCATCTTCCCAATGCAGGTATTCACGAGGTCGTCATCGATGACACATTTCCGGTCGCGGTTCTCGAAACATTTCATGCAGGCCATGCAGCCATGGATCTTCTTCCCGCCGAGCTGGATGGTCTCGGTCTCGATGCCTTCGTTCTCAAGTTCCTTGAGAATAGTCCGGATCAGGATCGCAGTATTGCCATCCTTTCTCGGGCTCCCGTTGATTGCCAGTACTTTTGTCATGGTATCAGGGGTGTATCAGATTCTTTCCGGCACTCCACGCATCCCCGGCATACTTCCCAAGCGTCCAGTAACGGTTGTCTGGCATGGTCAGGAAGAGGGGATCAATCTCAGGGAAATCGGGTTTCCCATCCTTGATCACTTTGCTGTCCGCATATGCTCCCACGATCTCGCCGATATAGAGGTTATGGGTCGGGAGAGGGACGGTCTGGACAAGCCGGCATTCGAGGGAGACCGGGCACTCTTCGATCATCGGGGCTGTCTTCAGCGATCCGTAGAAGACACCGAAAACATTTGACTTGTCGGCTTTTTCGCCCGATACGAGCCCGCAGTAATCGGTCTTTTCGAGAATATCCGATGAAGGGATATTCACCGAGAACGTCTTTGCCGAGGCCATCCCCTTTGGGGTATAGTGGTTATTTGCAATCCCGCAAGCGATCATAGGCGGGTTCCCATTCACACGGGCACACCAGCCCACGGCCATGAAATTGTCCTTACCGTTAACCTGTGTCCCGACGAGGACAACCGGCATCGGGATGAAAAAGTTGTTTCCTATCTGTTGTTTTTCCATGGTTACCTCACACTCCGCTCATACGGAATTTCGGGACAGAAAGCCATATGCAGGTGGAATACATACTATTCTTCCGCAAGGGCAATCTAAGCCATTACGATAAAATCTGCCTTAACTGAATATATAGGAACTACTGGCAATTTGGTAACATACTTTCATTGGAGTAACTATGACTTATTCGAAGAACGGGAAGACCTACCATTGTACCGTCGAAGCAGCACTGGATGTGATCGGGGGGAAATGGAAGCCGGTTATCCTCTGGGCTCTTGGGGATAACGTGCTGCGATTCAGCGAACTGCAGAAAGGATTGCCCGGAGTCAATTCCAAGATGCTCACCAAGCAGCTCCGCGAACTGGAAGAGGACGGTATTATTACGAGGACGGTCTATCCTGAGGTGCCGCCCCGGGTTGAATATGCCATCACGGATTTCGGCAGGACCCTCATCCCCATCATGCAGGCCCTCTGCAAATGGGGAGCAGAGTATCTTGGTGTCGATGAGGAATCGGCTCACCAGTGCACGACCAAAGCAGCAAAGAAGAAGATGTAACCCGCCTCATTCACTTTCACCTTCCTCCTTCCATTGCTCTTATCCCTCTTTCCCTCATACCATTTTTCATGGATCCGATCGTTGCCCAGATACGGCAGGAGCTGGCGGCACAGGCAGACCCTGAGATTCAGAAGAGCTCAAAGAGATACTTCAAGGAAGAAATTCGGTGTTACGGGATGAAGACCGCAACCGTGATCGCTATCGCGAAGAAGTACTGGAAGGATGTTAAGAACCGCCCAAAACCGGAGATCTTTGCTCTCTGCGAGGAACTCTACCGGTCGGGATACATGGAAGAGTCTTTTATCGTTTCTGAATGGGCCCATGCCCTTTCGGGCCGGTACGAGCGCGAGGATATTGCCGTCTTCCAGCGCTGGATCGATACGTACATCACCAACTGGGCATCGTGCGACGGGTTCTGCAACCACACGATGGGCGACTTCATTGAGCAATACCCGGAATACACCGATGACCTGAAACGCTGGACTCAGTCGAAAAACCGGTGGATGCGCCGGGCATCAGCCGTTTCTCTCATTGTCCCTGCAAAACACGGGAAGTTCCTTAAAGAATCCATTGAAATTGCCGACCAGCTGCTGACCGATACAGACGATATGGTACAGAAAGGATACGGCTGGTTACTCAAGGAGGCAAGCCGGAAGCATACTGACGAAGTCTTTACCTATGTTATGAAAAACAAGAGACGGATGCCCCGGACGGCACTGCGGTATGCGATCGAACTGATGCCAAAGGAACTGAAGGCAGAGGCGATGAAAAAGGACTGGTAATACTGTTCAACCGAAACGGAATACTGTTTTTTTTTTCAAAGCTGCGAAAATTATCGCAATTAACACCAGATATAATTGGAGGGTCATTCAATGCTTGTCATGAAACCCAGAGCCGTTTGTGTGTGTACTCTTGTCGTACTCACCGTTCTTTTCATCATTTTTTCGGGGTGTACCGGGAAAACCCCGGCACCACCTGTATCCCCCACCCTTGAAGGTACACCTGATGGAGTACATTCAACAATAGCGGTAACGATTGATCAGAATTCCACGCTGGCAGTAGCCGAAGCCAACAACCGGTTTGCATTCAACCTGTATTCCCGGCTGGCAAAAGATCAGGAATACACCGGCAGCAACCTCTTCTTTTCACCATTCTCCATCTCGTCTGCTCTCGCCATAACCTATGAAGGTGCAAAGGGGAAGACCGCAGATGAGATCAGGTCCGTGTTTTATTTCCCTGCAAACGATACCACACGCCGTGGTGGTTTTTTAGGACTGATTGCCGGTATCAACAGCGGGGATCCCAGCTATTCACTCCGCACGGCAAATGCCCTGTGGGCTGAAAAGACCTATCCTTTCCTTACCGAATACGTCAGTACTGCAGAACACGATTACGGCGCAAAGACCACCAACCTTGACTTCATCGGCCACCCGGAAGATTCCCGGGTAACCATCAACACCTGGGTGGAGGACAAGACAGAGGACAAAATCAAGGACCTGATCCCTGCAGGCGTCATCGATCCGACAACCCGGCTCGTCATCACAAATGCAATCTATTTCAAAGGCGACTGGGTAAAGCAGTTCGATAAAACAAAGACCACAGACACTGAGTTCAGGACTGCACCGGGAAAGACCGTGAAGGTTCCCATGATGCAGCGGACTGACGAGGACGCGGAATACCTGTATGCAGAAAACAGTGATCTCCAGATGTTGTCGATGCCCTACGAACACACCACCGGTAAGGAGCTCTCGATGGTCGTTCTGCTCCCGAGAGAAGACAGCCTGACGAAAACCGAAGCCTCCCTGAACGCCGACACATTGTCTGCACTGCAACAGTCTGCAGAATCCCGGCGCGTAATGGTGTACTTCCCGAAGTATACCCTGATGACGAAATATTTGCTGCCCAAGACACTGGGTGCCATGGGAATGCCGACGGCATTTACCGGCAATGCGGACTTCTCGGGTATGGACGGGACAACAGACCTTCTCATCAGTGATGTGATCCACCAGGCATTCGTTGATGTAAATGAGGAAGGCACCGAAGCCGCAGCCGCAACGGCGGTCGTGATGAAACTGGCCGCTGCACCGGCAAACCCTGATCCCATACCGGTATTCAGGGCAGACCATCCGTTTATATTCCTCATCCGGGATGACGAAACTGGTGCAATCCTGTTCATGGGACGCGTCGTGGATCCGGTGCGTACTTAAAAACCAATAACGGGGGATTTCATCCCCGGGCTTTTTTCGTCAATCCCGTTTACCTGCAAGGTTTAATAAAAACCGGCTTGTGACGGTTCCTTTTTCAAAAAAAAAGGTAATTATCCAGATACCCGCAAAGAAGTCCCCCCGATCTTTTTATCATAATTGCCCTCAAGTTAGCGTTACTGAGACGATCAAACCGGCAGATCAATATACCCTGAGTGTGT
>JBAZHD010000007.1:0-18826 GCA_041652515.1 Methanoregula sp. | reverse complement strand
GCTTGTGACGGTTCCTTTTTCAAAAAAAAAAGAATTCAGGAAATTAAATGTCCAGACCCTTTAAAAATCGTTCATGGAGGCGGGTGTCTCCTCCAAGTTCCGGGTGAAATGAGAACGCCATATGTTTACCAGACTCAACGGCAACGATGCCCCGGGGGATACGGGAGGTTACCGTTACCCCGCTCCCGGTCGCGGCTACCAACGGTGCCCGGATGAAAACCGCATGGAATGCATCTCCGTTTAGGCCTTCAATAACGATATCCGCCTCAAAGGATTCCTTCTGCCGCCCGAATGCATTCCGGTCAACCGTCATATTCATAAGTCCCAGCGGGCGGATACGCGGATCAACGACGCGGGTCGCCATCAGCACCATGCCGGCACAGGTAGCAAAGATGCCTCCTTGGAACGTGCGGATCGGATCGAAAAGCCCGTTTTTATCAATGAGCCGCGAGATAGTTGTCGATTCGCCGCCGGGAATCGCAAGGGCATTGCATTCAGCAAGATCCGTTGCACACCTGACCTCAATAACCTTAGATGAGGGGCCATGCCCCATCCGCTCAAGTGCCAGCTGGAAGGCGTCAATATGTTCGCTGACGTTTCCCTGAAGTGCAAGTACGCCGATCCTAGCGTCCACGGGTCTGCAGCACCTCATCGTCCCTGAGGGTGTGGACATCGAGACCGGGCATGGCATCGCCAAGGCCGGTACTGACCCTGGCAATGACCTTCGGGTCGCCGAAATGATTGACCGCTTCTACGATCGCCTTCGCCATACGTTCGGGACTTGATGATTTGAAGATCCCTGACCCGACAAAAACACCATCCGCTCCGAGCTGCATCATCATGGCGGCATCAGATGGTGTGGCAATGCCCCCTGCGGAGAAGTTTACAACAGGTAGGCGACCACGTTCCGCGCACTCGATGACCAGTTCTGCAGGGGCTTCAATCTCTCGGGCATAGTCCGTCATTTCCTGCTTATTGAGACCCCGGAGCATCCGGATCTCGCCCGTGATGTTGCGCATGTGGCGCACAGCTTCGACTACATTACCGGTACCCGCCTCACCCTTGGTCCGGATCATGGCTGCACCTTCGTTGATCCTCCGGAGTGCCTCGCCGAGATCGCGGGCACCGCAGACAAAGGGAACCTTGAACTGCTTCTTATCGATATGGTATTGCTCGTCGGCCGGCGTCAGGACTTCACTTTCGTCAATCATATCCACGCCAAGGACTTCCAGTACCTGGGCTTCCACGAAATGCCCGATCCGCACCTTGCCCATGACCGGGATGGAAACCGCTTCGATTATCTCGGTGACCTTTTCGGGGTCGGCCATGCGGGCGACACCGCCCATCTTCCTGATATCGGAGGGAACCCGCTCCAGTGACATTACTGCGACTGCACCGGCTTCCTCGGCAATCTTTGCCTGCTCGGCATTGACAACATCCATGATAACGCCCCCTTTCTGCATGGACGCGAAGCCGCGCTTGAGAAGCTCAGTACCAAATCTCAGTTCTTCCAGTTTCATATGCCGGTACTATTGATCAGCGCACCCAATAAAAACAATGTACAAACGGCAAGTATTGCCCCCATCAGGGCAACTGCACGCGCTGCCCGGATGATCTCATGGCCAGCTTCATCCAGTGTCCGCTCACTGTCGCCGATTGTATACACGCCGGGTTTTTCAAACTGTATACCAATCCCCCCGGCCATCGCAGCCATGACAATCCCCCCATTGAAACCTGGTCGTTTCCTGCCATCGCGGCGCATCACCCGCGCAGCCGGTAAAAACCTGCCGCAGAATGTGAAATACACCAGGAGAAGGAGGACGGTAATCCGTGCAGGAATGTAATTGAGCAGGTCGTCCATCCGGGCTGCACACCAGCCAATCCGTTCACGCTCATCGCGATAGCCGAGCATCGCATCCATAGTGTTTGCCGCACGGTACACCGCTGCCCCGGCAAGGCCAAAAACAGAGAAGAACAACAGTGGGGAAATGATACTGTCCGTTATGTTTTCCGTCATCGATTCATACCCGGCGGATAAGATATGCTGCCGGTCAAGCTGTGCCGTATTGCGGGAGACCAGCAGTTTCACCCGATCTCTTCCGTTTTCTACGCCATCCTTCAATGCGGCCACAACAGCCAGAGTATGCTCTTCCAGTGAACGCCAGGCAAAACAGCTCTTCAGCAGGAACGGTGCAAGAAGCAGGTACAGAAACCATGGGGCTGTCGATGTAACCAGATAAAACGGCAGCGCAAAGAGGGCTGCGGTTATCAGCCAGAAGACAACACCCGCACAACGCTGGACCGTGGGGGAAAACAGATCAGGTCTTCCCCACCACCCGATAAACCGGCCCAGCAGTGCGACCGGGTGATACGCGGAATGCGGATCCCCAAAAAGGCGATCCACCACCAGCGCTGCGACAAGAACGATGGCAGAGAGCGCTATCAGTGACGGTACCATGTATAGAGTGCACCAACAATAAGGATAATAAAAGATGCGATATTGAGGAGTTCGATATCCGAATACAGCCACCCACAGTACAGGATCAGCCCGATTCCCATCGTGACCATCAGCAGGTGGGGCCGGCCATGTGCAACGGGTTGCATCGGGTACTCTTCCTGAACTTTTGGTCTTAAATGCTGGAGAGAGAGAACAGAGACCGGTAACGCTGCCTTCACCGCACCATACCCGGCAATAATCTCAAGCTCAAAGATGCCTTCACTGCAATCCTTTCGGATCGGGATGCGGAGTACTGCTTCATCGACAATATACATGTTCTCGTGAAAAAAATCGGTGAATATGCTGGCGTTGGCAGAGGTAATGGTGATATGGATGGGTGCACCGCGATTCAAAAATTTTACGATAAGACCCGCGCCGGGTTCAACAAGGACCTTCTCCCGGGGAATATCAATAGAATTAATGCCGGTACGGTTGAGGTAAATCTCATATCCGCCCTCCCCGGGACCCCCAACGGCAGACAACAGCATCGTGACGGGCAGCGGGAGGTTCATTCCAGCACCTTGACAGGTTAATGGCCTGCGGGAGGGAGGAGGTTGGGAATCCCCTCGTGGATGGTATAATCCACCAGGCAGGCTGCACACCGGAGGTTCCCTTCTAAAATCTCCTTCTCGTTTTCCTGTTCAACATGGAGCGTGAGATCTCCCTTGCAGACAGGGCAGCAGAGAATATCCATCAGTGACCGCTTCATACGACTTCATCCCGTATGTCAATAATCTGGGAGACCTCAGGACCAGTCGATATAAGGGTGATCGGGCAGCCGATGTCGTCCTCAGCAATCTTTAGGAAATCCCTGGCCTTCTTGGTCAGCTTGTTGTAGTCTGTAATGCCAAAACATTCCTTATCAATATGATCAATACCGGTGATGGCTGCCTGGGTGCACCCGTTGATCATTGCCGAGTAACGGGCCATGTCCCCGTCCCAGCCGCCAATGCGCCTCTTGCGGTGCGTGACGGTCCCGAACTCCTGGATCCCCATGGCATCAGATTTTTCGAAGCTCATTTCCGTGCCGAACGGTCCTTCACCCACGCGGGTGGGATATGCTTTAAAGACCACAACAACATCGTCGATCTTTGTCGGGCCGACCCCGTTGTCCGCGGCTATCTGCGAAGCAGATGTATCTTTGCTCGTTACGAAGGGATAGGTCCCATAATACAGCGAGATACCAAAACCCTGGGTGCCTTCGAGCAGGACGGTATTGTCCTTTTTCAGCTCGTCGTCAATGGCTTTGGGAACATCCATCAGGTATTCTGCAAGTTCGGGAACATCCTTTGCCTGCGGGGAGATCCGCATAACCCGGTCGGAGTTAGCCGGCCCGCAGCCGGAACCGGTGCTTCCGATCTTTTTCGCGAGGTGGTCGCTTCCCTTGTCGCGTGCAATATGATCTTCGGTGATAATCCCGCAGCGCCTGTCAACGAAAATCCGGCCTTTGACTCCCAGCGTGTCGACCTCGTGTTTCAGCACACGGGGATCGACAAGGACACCGCTGCCGATACAGAGTTTTGCGTCCTTATAGACAAAACCCGACGGAACCATGCGGACACTATATTCCTTAGTCCCGACCTGGACAGTGTGTCCGGCATTCGGACCCACACCACCGCGGGAGATGATTACGGGTTTGTCCTTAAAAGCAATATGGGCAACAATCTTGCCCTTACCCTCATCCCCAAAAAATCCACCAACGATAATTGTACAGCTCATTGTCTTTCATGTAGTATTGGTCAAGTTCCAAAATAAACTATCCCTCAGGATACCGGCTGTCAGGCCGCCGTTTTGGAGCGTCGGAAGGGGAAAAAGAGCCGATTACAGGGTTTTGAGGAATTCTTCCATTCTTCCGAGGGCTGCATTCAGGTCTTTGCGGGAGACTGCATAGGCACACCGGACATGGTCCTCCCCGCCGGCACCAAATACACTGCCCGGTACAACCGCAACACGCTGTTCCTTCAGGAGTTGTTCGGCAAATTCAACATCGGAAAGACCGGTCTTTTTTACGGAGGGGAACGCATAGAACGCACCTTCCGGGACATGGCAGGGAAGGCCAATCCTGTTCAGCCCTGCCACAAACATGTTGCGACGGAGCCGGTACTCGTTCACCATGTTATTCTTCTCTTCTTCTGCAGACCTGATAGCCTCGACGGCCCCGACCTGTCCCATCACCGGGGCACAAAGCATGACATACTGGTGAATCTTGAGCGCTGCCTCAAGTAACTCCCGGGGAGCACAGAGATAACCTATCCGCCAGCCGGTCATGGCATAGGCTTTCGAGAACCCGTTCAGAGTGATTGTCCGTTCCCACAGGTCACTTACAGTTGCTGCTGCACAGTGCTTCGTCTCATACGTGAGTTCGGCATAGACCTCGTCACTGATGAGGAGAAGATCGTGATCGATAACGATGTCTGCAACAGCTTTCAGGTCGCTTTCGGTCATCACGCCCCCTGTCGGATTGTTCGGGAAATTGATAATCAGGGCTTTTGATTTGCGCGTGATTTTTTCTGCCAGTGCATCCGGGTTCAGCTTGAAATGATCTTTTTCCGTGCACCGGATCGGGACCGGTTTTCCCCCGGCAAGGGTAACGCAGGGGGCATACGAGACATAGCTGGGCTGTGCAATGAGTATTTCATCGCCCGGGTCCACGATCGACCGTACTGCAATATCCAGCCCTTCAGAGACACCGGTGGTGATAAGCATCTCGGTATCCGCGGAATACTGGAGGTTGTAATGCTGGGCAAGGTACCGGGAGAGGGCATCGCGAAGGGACTGGAGCCCCTTATTGGATGTATAGGAAGTTGTGCCCTGCTCGATCGAGTAGATACTTGATTCACAGATATTCCACGGAGTACGGAAATCCGGTTCGCCAACACCCAGTGAGATCACGTCTTCCATGGTCAGGACAAGGTCAAAGAATTTCCTTATACCTGACGGCGGGATCTCCTCTGCACGCTTTGAGATAAAGTTGCGCATGATGGCACCCTATGGAGAAATTGGCAAGCGTTCGGGCTCTGTCTGTTCAAAGAGTGTGTTACCGTTCTCTTTATACGATTTCATGATGATATGCGTCGCAGTTTCCCGGATCCGGTCCATGGGTGCGACATGTTCGGATACGAACCGGGAGACCTCCTGCATATTTTTTCCGGTAACGAGCAGCTGGAGATCATAGGTTCCGGTCATAAGACGCAGGGTCTTGACCTGCCTGAATCTGGATAGTCGCTCTGCGATCCTGTCGTACCCGTAATCGCGCTCGGGGCTGACCTTGAGTTCGATGATAGCTGAGACCTCGCCATTTCCTGCCTTCTCCCAGTTGATCACGGTCGAATATCCCTTGATCACATTTGCAGCTTCAAGCGCGCAAACCCGCTTTGCAACCTCGCTTGCGTCAAGGCGGGTCATAGTCGCAATTTCTTCTGCTGAGAGCCGGCTGTTTTCCTCAATAATATGGAGGAGTTCGAGATCTTTTTCATCCATTCTCATTCACCTGAACCAGGTTTTCAACCATTTTGCTTCCATCTGGGATACATCGAGATCCTTGAGTCCGTTCAGGCGGGTATCCTTGAGAACGACCTCGCGGATCTTTCCCGTGTTTGAATCGAACCACATCTCTTTTGTCCTTCCATACCGCCCGCGGCTGACGACACGGGTGTTGATTACGCCGAGCATGTTCAGCTCGGAGATCAGGTCGGTAATCCTCCGGTGCGTAAGCACGTCGAGCTCTACGGAAGGGGCGATATCCTGATATATACGTGAGACTTCTCCGCTCGTAAAGATATTCTGTCCCAGTTTCTCAAGTGTCAGCATTGAGAAGAGAATGAGCTTACTCTGGGTGGGCAGGGTTGCAATGCATTCGATCATGCTGTCGGTCTCGATCTTTGCCTGCGCCTGTTTGACATGTGCCTCGGTAACCTGCGTGGATTCATCCCGGTCTGCAAGCTCACCGGAGATCCTGAACAGGTCAAGCGCCCGCCGGGCATCGCCGTGCTCCTGTGCTGCAAGCGCCGAGCAGAGCGGGATGACCCCTTCAGCAATCGCACCGGACACGAATGCACCTTCAGCACGTTGTGCGAGGATATCTACCAGCTGGGGGGCGTTATAGGGTGGGAATACGATCTCCTCTTCTGAGAGCGAGGAGAGGACCCGCGGATCAAGGAAATCCTTGAAACTGAGATCGTTGGAGATACCAATGATACTCACTTTCGAATTCTTGAGATCGGAGTTGATACGTGTCAGGTTGTAGAGAGTATCGTCACCACTCTTCTTGACAAGCTTGTCAATCTCATCAAGTACAATAACGAGAACGCCACCGCCGGCTTCAAGCTGGTTTTTCAGCTCTGCATATACCTGGTCGGTTGGCCAGCCGGTCATGGGAATATGGGTTTTGGTCTTGTCACTGGCCATCTCATCAACAACATCAAGGCATTTTGCTATCTGGGCAAGGACACGGTACTGGGTATCAATGACCTCGCAGTTGAGGTGAACAATCCGGCAGAGGGTTCCCATCTTGCTGCTGGCTTTCTCAAGTTCGGTACCAACATACCGCACACATGCAGTCTTTCCGGTACCGGTTTTCCCATAAATGAGAATATTTGAGGGGGTTTCATTCCGGAGGGACGGGGCCAGAATGGAGGCTACTTCATCAATCTGTGGTTTCCGGTGAGGGAGGATCTGGGGACGGTACGAGTGCCGGAGGACTTCCCGGTCCTTGAATATCCGGTTATTGGTAAGATATTTCTTAAAAAGGCCTGTTGATGGATCTTCTGTTTCGGGCATAGTTTCACAGTGGAGCTGAGCATTGGTGGGATGAGATAAAAAAACGATCGGTTTGCCCAGAATATAAACCCCTTTGCTTCCAGTGGAATGTCCTTTAATTTTCGTTTATTTCTTAAAAAAGGCAATTAATGAGATATTTTAAATAATATATTTATGTTTACCAGATATCTTGTTGAGTTTTCAGTTTGTCTCTTTTTTTGGCATTTACCGAAAAAATGCTGGTAGCAATCCCTTGATAGTTTGTCTGGGGGGACACCCCTTTGTTTCGTGTGGAACTTGTAAAGGAAGGGCTACCCCTTCCTTAGAAATAAATCCAAGGATCCTGTTGTAATTATATTGTTAATACTATATAAAACAATTGGAATGTTTGTTGAGAGATTATCGAAAAAAAATGGATCGCAAATTTTCCTTTCTTAAGCAGGTAACTATGAAAATGAACATGATACCTGCGACTACAGGCACACAGGACGAAAAATTTTGAAGACATTTCCATATAAAATTAAAGAAAGCCACTTGGGAGATTATTTCCATTGGAACCAATGGGGTGTGCCCGTCTCAAACTGGAGGAGAGATAATACATCGTACAGATAAATACCGGTGGAAACAAAGCCGGAATTCTCAATACCAATGACAGGCAACATCTCATCTGCTATGAGCCATAACCATACCAAATCAATCGAGATCACCGGGGCAGTTATTACGGTCTCAACAACCCGGACCACTGATACCGATACCAGTGGGAAGACCATCACGAGACTTCTTGAAGAAAAGTCCATCTCCATCCAGCACTATGCTATCGTTCCTGATCGTGTTGATGCAATCCGGAATGAACTTTTCATAGCTTTAAAAAAAGCCAACTGTATTGTTATCAACGGGGGTACCGGGCTTACTTATGATGACTGTACTATTGAAGCGGTATCACCTCTTCTGGAGAAGAGAATCGAAGGTTTTGGTGAATTCTTCCGGATGAAGAGTATCCAGCAGATCGGTACGTCATCGATGTTGTCCCGGGCGGTTGCAGGGATTATTGATGGAAAAGCGGTTTTCTGTATTCCAGGATCAACACCTGCAGTTACCCTGGCAACCACAGAACTAATCCTCCCCGAGATAGCCCACATCATCAGTCACGCGAACATCTGAGAATACCAGATCAATACTCACTTTCATCTGGAAGGAATCCCGGAATGACCATTTGATAATTATCGCATGACCTGTAGCAGTGCAACCCGCTCGAGTACCAGGTTGATAATCCGCTCGTCCCCCCCGGCAGCAGCGATCTCCTCCTGAGAAATTGCATATGTTTCCTTCAATAGATCTCGCTTTTTGGAATCGATGATATCCCAATTCTCTTGGACAAAGAGGAAGAGTGGTTCAAGTTCTTTCCAGACTTCCGGTTGCACTGGGATACAGCAGATATATACCAGGTTCTCTCCGGCATGGATCCCAAAGGAGGCCGCTGTATTGCACTGGCGGCATCCTGCCGCAAACAGGAGAGACTCCATTTCAAGGGTGTTTGAGATGGTTACCCCCTCTTCACGTGCCCGTACTGCACTCGTAACGGCCGTCGCGGCATGGATTCTGCCGGCAATCATGTCCGCATTGAAGCAGATGATATGGGTATGGTATGCTGTTGCAATAGCCCGGAGATCCTTGAGGAAGGCTGCCGGGTCACGAATCGAACAGCGGGCAGCCCGGATATCACTGGCAGCTGGTAAGGGGAGCATACAATCACCTGAAATGAGAGAGTGTTGATTGACCGTCATTATTATTTCCATCTGAAGGTGTCTTCTCACGCGGCCTGTCGTGCTCGGACTTTGCCACTCCGGCGGTCTTTTTACCCTCAAGCTGGGCGAAGATCTGTTCAGCAATTCCACGCCCGATAATCCTTGTTACGGATTCGAGTCCGGCTGCGAGAGCCGCATCCGGGGAAGTAATATTGTTATTGAAAAGCCGGCGCGCCCTGACCCGCCCGATACCCCGCAGTTTCACCAGCGGCAGGAGCTCGCGCCGTATACCGTTTTTCATGCAGATCTCGTACTCCCGGATCTGCGTTTGGAAGGCTGGTGCAAACATCCGGGAGAGCTCTGCAGTGGCATGCAGGAGCCAGTTAACGCTCTCGACCATACCATACACATCTCCGGGGCCTACCGCGTAGCGCTCACAGATCCTGGCATCCGGGAGTTCATCGGTCCAGTCTGTAAGAAGCATTGCAGTCTTGATCGCACGGAAATATTCTTCGTCCTCATCCTCATCGGGAGGCATGGGGAGCCAGAGTTCCTCCTCGTGTTCACCGATCATCCGCTCCAGCTGTGGCCGGTCTGAATTTCGGACATAGAGGCGGGGCATATCGGGGGTGCTGCAGATGAGCTGGAGGAGGCCGGTATCAGCATAGTCTGTTCTTTCCTTAAGCGTGCTCACGATCCGGGCTGCACTCCGGGGATCGATATAGAGCCGGGATACCAGGGAGCCGAACTCGGTTGCCCCGATATGTTCGCCGATTTCCAGTACCATCTCCGATTCAACAAGGAACTTCAGGGCGGAATCTACCGCCCGCTGCATCAGGCGGCCCTGGCGATGTTCGTGGACGTAAAAGCTCCGGCTCATGAATGCCGTCAGTTCATGGCGTGTGCCTGCAAATCCTGCGGCGATAAGAGAGAGGACGTGGGTATAAAGGGCGGTGGGCTCAGCAATTTTAGAATGGACTTCTTCAGCCGGTGCTTCGATATACCACTCGAAGAGCTCCTCCACCTGACCCGCATCCTTGGCAATAAGTACTGCCTCACCATAGGGGTCGAGCCGGGGCCTTCCTGCCCGTCCCGCCATCTGGTGATACTCACTCGCCGGAATCGGCTGCATCCCTTCCCCTGCAGCAAACCGGAGGTAATCACGGATGATGACCCGCCGGGCGGGCAGGTTCAGCCCCGCAGCAAGGGTCGGTGTGGACGAAATGCACTTGATAAACCCTTTCCGAAACCCGTCTTCTACGATCTTCCGTTCATCGCGGCTCAGGCCGGCATGATGGAAAGCAGAACCTTTGGCAACGCACATGGCGAGGCTCTTTGCCATTTCCGTCTCAGCAGTGGCTTCGAGCTTATCTGCGTATGACTTCAGATCCGGATTCTCGCTCTTAATCGCACCTGCTGCCCGTTTGGCAAAAGCTTCTGCATTCCGGCGCGAGGAGACAAAGACAAGGCACTGCCCACCCTCTGCTATGGTATCAAGGCAGAGATTGAGGTCCTCGAAATTTTTCGATACCTGTTTCACCGGACGATCCCCCTCGCGGAAATGGATCCGGTCGTTCCAGTACACACCCTGCCGGAGGTCAACCGGGCGCCAGGTGCTCGTGACGAGTTCTGCCCCAAGCCACCCGGCGAGCAGCTGCGGGTTGCCGATGGTTGCCGAGAGGCCGATCACCTGCATGGACGGGTTCCGGTACCGGAGTTTTGCGATTACCATCTCGAGAGCGGGCCCGCGTTTTTCCGAATCGATCAGGTGAATTTCATCGATTACGAGGAGGGTGATATCATCGATCCAGCGGGCACGGTTGCGTAAGAGGGAATCAACCTTTTCACTCGTGGCAACGATGATATCGTTCCTGCCCAGCGAGTCATCCCGGCGGTCGAAATCCCCGGTAGCGATCCCGATCCGGATACCCTTATGAGCAAATTCATCGAATTTCTCGCTCGCCAGCGCCTTGAGCGGGACGATGTAGAGGCACTTTCCTTTTTTAGCAATGTGGGTATGCATCGCCATCTCGGCAATCAGGGTTTTACCGCTTGCAGTCGGAATGGAAACGAGCAGGTTCCTGCCTTCAAGCATCCCTGTCTGTATACACGCCGCTTGCGGTGGGTAGAGCTCCGCGATGCCACTTGCAAGGTAATGCTGTTTGAGATTTTCCGGGATCGGGAGCGTGGAAGTCAGCATGGCAAAAACCCTCCAATGACCCCTTTAATTCCACTGAAATTCGCTGGCATTATGGCTCTTTTTAGCAATACTAACCATTAAACGGAATTACTCTCCACAGGAAATGACAGGAAACGCATAAATATAAGTTTATGTATCTATTGCGAAGGCCCCGCATTAGTAATAATAACTGATCATGTCCTGTTTGGACTCTTTCTTCTTCTTGTCAAGGAAGGCAAAGACATTTTCATGAGGGATTCCCTCGATCAGCATGTCGATAGCTGCCCGGGCCGTCTTCATCTGCTCCGGATACCCTATGAGTGCTACCGTCTTGCCAAAAACGGAGATCTCGACATCCGTCATATCCTCGATCTGCTCACGGGCCCGCCCGTCTTTCCCGATAATCCTGCCCCGGAGACGATCCAGCTGCCGGGGTCCATCTGCCATTGCCGATAGATCAATTACGTCCAGAAGAAGATCCTCGTCCTCGATCATCTCAAACGCCCGCTCCGGGGAGAAACCCCGGTTGATGGCATTGATTATCTCGACTGCACGGAGAAGCGGAATTGTGTTCTCTTCAGTGGCCTCAACTTTTACAAGCCCTTCCTTGCTGTCAACGGTGATGGTCGTATGAGTTTTTGTCTCGAGTTCTTTTTTGGTTGCGCCAGCCTTTCCTATCAGTACACCAACCCTGCTTCCTGCAATTTTTACTTCCTGCATCATGTCTGTATTCACCTCGTATTCTGGATAGTCTGGGCCCCGTTTCTCCCCATATCTGTATTTTGACTAACCTGATAAACGGGTATCATGGTTCAGCTTCGTTACGCCCGGTTACGGCGTTGAAAAGTTCAACATCCGTGCGTACATCACAGCGGTTTTTGAAGAACCGGTTGATGTTCCTGATATCCCTCATCAGGAACGGGAGGGCGCGGGGGTGATCGCGGGTAACGGATTGGCCCATATCAATGATATAGGGTTTGTCTCCGTACAATATATTGAACTCGCTCAGATCCGCGTGTACAAGTTCTGCCTTGTTATACAGTATATCGATAATCCCCGTGATCTGGGAATAGGTTTCTGCGGGGTCTTCCAGTTCGACATTGCGGAGCTGGGGATAGGGAACCTCCCCCTCTCCGATGAAGGACATGATGAGAATATTCCGGTCCCAGACCAGCGGCTCGGGAACTGCGATCCCTGCATCCCTTGCGCGGACAAGATTCGAGAACTCCTTTCTCGTCCATGCAAAGATGAGCTCTTTTTTTGCTTTCTTGACGTGCGAGAACCTGCGGTCACCGATAATATACGAGCTCATGGTGGTGAAATTCGCCGTCTGGATCCGGTAGATCTTGATGGCAATTGCGGCATCCTCCCGCTCACCATAGAAGACATTGGCCTCTTTACCGGTACTGATGGAACCACCTATTACAGATAGCCATTTCTTATGCACAAGTTTGTAGAGCGCGAGGAGCGTAACCTCATCAAAAACGTCCTCCCGTACCTTAAACTGATTTGCATCCTTGATGCGGATGCCCATCTCACCGAGTCGTTGATCGAACTGATCCAGTTTTTTATCGATCTCTCTATCGGAACTCACAGGACGGTCACCATATTACAGGCTGCTGTTCATTGGATATAGTCTCGTACCGGGGCAAGGATCTCGGCGAGCGATTCGCCACACGTTTTCTTGAGATCCATCGGATGAACCTCCCCCTTACCATAAGCTGCCTCGAGATCAAGGTAAGACGCGAAGCTTCGGTCCCCCCCGAATTTCTCCGGCCGTCTGATGGTGATCTCAGGAAGACGGGGGAAAACGTGGTGCTGGAAGATCTGGAGGATGGGGTTCTCTGCAATCTCCGGTGGGCAGAATGCCTTCTGGCACTTCTTCCTGATCTCGTCCTCACTATCGGCAACCGAGATGTAGTTCCCCTGCGATGAGGACATCTTCTTGCCATCAAGCCCGTTGAGGATCGGCGTGTGGATACAGACCGGCGCCTTGTACCCGAAATTGACGAGGTGCTCCCGGGCAAGCATATGGATCTTCCGCTGGTCGATGCCACCGACAGCGGCATCGGCTTTTAAAAGGGCAATATCCGCCATCTGCATGATGGGGTAGATCATCTGGGAGACGGTCGGGTGGTCCATCTGCCGACCTACTTCATCCATGCTTCGCGTAGCGCGATTGAGCGTGATCTCCTGAGAGAGCCGCAGCACCAGCAGTTCATAGTCCCGGTTGAGCTGGACATCCGATCCGAGGACATAGTTCACATTCTTAAGCCCCAGGCCTTCGAAACAGCGCTTGTTGTATTCGGCAAGTTCCTGGACTTTCTCCATAGTCCCTTTCCGGTTCAGGAAGGCGTGGAGATCGGCAAGCAGCACGGTAACTTCAAAACCTGCAGCCTGCAGGTCAACCAGTTTGTTGATCGTGACGAGGTGGCCGAGGTGAATCTCACCACTGGGCTCATAACCGGCATAAACTCGTTTCGTGGGCTGTAAAAGAAGCGCCCGGAGGTCATCGTCCGTGACGACTTCGACAGTGTTCCGGGTAACACGTTCGTATGCGTCCATTAAAAATAATGGGTGATGAAGGGAGTTAATGGTTATTCTGGATAGTTTTGAAGTTGAGTGCTGCATTCGTTGCGGCTATTGATTTATCTGCATCCTTCTCCCCGCCCATCATGGCGCGGATAGCGTCAACATTCTCCACAACGACATCCGCCTCCTGGTGGATTGCCTGGAAGAAGCAGAGCTCGTTCCTGTTTGCGTAGATCGATTCCTCGAAGATACAGTTCTCCCACAGGTCGGAGCGTTGCCGGCCGAGATCCATGGCGAACTCCTTGAGCTCGGCAGTGCTCTTGATCCCGGCGCTCTTCTTGATGAGCCCGAGCCGGGGGTGGGCGTTGATAAGCTCGAGGACCCGCTCCTGGCTGACCGGTTTTTTCGTGGTCATCTGGATTGCGTGCATGTGCATCATCGTTGTTGGTACAATCATCGCCATGGTAGTGATGGAGATGTGGGGCAAGACGGAAAGGACGTCAGGACCATGGTGGCTTGGTACCGTGACGGGGTCGAGGACAATTGCATCGATCGGGCCCTTCTTGATCTCGCCCGGATCAGACCCGCGGCGGACCATAATGGCGTGGACATGAGTAACTCCGAACTCCTTATCGATCTCGTTGATGATCCGGCAGAGCCCGGTTGTGTTGCAGGAGACCACCCGGACGAACTGTCGTCCGACAGCATCCTTATAGTTGCACGATGAGTTGAAGGAGAATCCCGCCAGTTCGTGCTCCTCACCACCCTGCCAGAGTGCCTTGACGCCAAGTTTCTCGTACAGCGACTTGTTTGTGGCACCAACTTTTCCCGGGGTAGCATCAACCACAATATCTGCTGCCTTGCACATATCCTCGACATTGCCGGCAACCTTCAGGCCGACCTTCTCGAATGCCGCCTTCTTGGAGATATCGGCAATATACAGCGGGTATCCGCGCTGTTTCGCAACGAATGCCTCTGCATTCGGGCGCGTCTTGGAAACCCCGATCACCTTCATGTCCTTCTGAGCAGCCACAGCATCGGCCACGCGTTTGCCGATTGTCCCGTACCCGTTAATGGCAACCTTGATCATATAATCGTACATTGCGCTGGAATGGAAAAAGCTATGCGGTTTATTGTGCAAGAGAAAAATTGTTGACCGGGCTGTCAGATTTTAGCTGATACCTGATCGTCACATTTCAGCGGCAGGTATATTAAGACAATTCAGAAATATCATCAATAACATGGATCTCCCAAAATTCGTCCTTTCCGAATCACCTGTCCAGTGGTGGCAGATTCTCCTGATCGGGATCATTATTTTTATTTCCGGTATTGATGCATTTGTCTGGACCTCGAAGTTTATTGATATCCTTCTCACCCTTTTCGGCATCCTTGCTCTGGCTGTCGGGCTCATCATGATTGCATTTTCCCTGTCAGTGAAGCAGGAGCTCATCTATAGTTTCCCGATTTTTTTCGCTGGACTGCTCTCTCTCATTGTCGCTTTAATAGCAATCCTGTTCCCGGGTTTTCTGGCGTCAACATTCATCATAATCATGGCGATCCTTGCTATCATCAACAGCGTGCTCCTGATTATTGTCGGGTGTGCCCTGCCGGATGAATGGAAGACAAACCTGGCGATCGTCCTATGCGGTATGGTTACCCTTTTTTTAAGTTTCCTTATGGCGCTGTTTCCTACCCTGACAACCCTTGTCCTCGTGAAGATCTGGGGGATGTATGCCATGGTTACCGGGGGGATTGGAATTATCGCCGGAATCCAGATGAAAAGAACTGCAATCCCCAGGAATCCAGGTACGGGACAGCCCGTCTGAAGGTAACCCGGCAACCGTCATTTTTCAGTAACACAATCCCGATAATGAAATGCAGTTTCGTTGCGTAACAACGGCTGTCCAGGCAGGAATCGTTATGGGTTACAGATAGAATCCCTGGATTTTGATAACTTCCGAACTGTCCTTTGCATCGGCATAAAGATCGAGTGGTTCGCGGTTGACCTCAAGGAACCTGATTCCCCAGTTGACTTTTGACAGCAGTGCAAGAGCACGCTCTTTCTCTCCCAGAATATACAATGTCGCGGCCAGTGCTTCGACCGAAGAGAGCTTGCAGGGTTTACCGAAGTTGACCGGGTTTGCTGCCATCAGAAAAGGGAGTGCCCGGCGGATACGCCATGAGCTTACCGCGCCGGTATCCAGCACCTCCCACGAACAGTCAAGGACGGTTATGGATTTGACATTCCTGTCAGCGGGCGAAAGTGCCTGTTCGGCAGTGGGATCCAGCAGCAGGGTATTTCGCGGGATCCGGGTGATTTTTGTAAAAATGGTTAAAAAACCCGCCCTCTCAAGCTTCTTGACCGTGCACTTCCGGGGATCGCAGCTGTTGTCCCGGTATGCGTACAGGGGTATCATTGATCATCTGTGCGTGCACACACTGTAAATAATGTACGTGCTCTGCAGCCCCTGCGTACTCCAGCCAGCCCTTCGCGCTGAAGGTATTACAAAACCCTCAGATCTTGCGATGTTTGCAAAAACTGTTGAACGTTGCAATAAATTCGGGATAGAGATTGTCCCCCTTCCCTGTCCGGAGACACTGTACCTTGGACCAGACCGGAAACCTGGCACATTTCTTGAACGGCTCAATACGCCGGAATTCTCAAACCTCATGGACGAGCTTGAACGTGAGGTAAAGGAGATCATCTGCGAACGTGGTCTTCCCCTGTGTATCATTGGTGTCAACTCATCACCGACATGCGGGATTACCAGCACGTATTACGGTGCCGTGGGGGACAAACCACCGAAACGGGACGGCCGGGGTGTATTTCTCTTAAAATTCCCCGCAGTCCCTGCAGTGGATGTAGCGGTATTTTCCCGGTACCGGATTTATCTTGCAGCGCCACTCTTTTCTGAAGCGGAACGGGTTTTTAATTCCTCAGTTGCCGGGCTCCTGAGGACCAACCTGTTTGAGGTTCACCTGCCGCAGGAGGCCGGTGACGATTCTGATACGAGAGGTATACAGGAACAGGAGCGGCTGTTTTTATTCAATAAAAAAGCACTTGAAAATTCTGATATCATCGTTGCCATTATTGACGGGGCGGATGCCGATTCCGGGACTGCATGGGAGATGGGGTATGCCTTTGCACAGGGAAAACCGGTGATTGCCCTGCGGACGGATTTCCGCAGGGTCGGGCACCATGAGCAGGTAAACCTGATGCTTGAACAGTCAGCAAAGGTCGTGGGTAGTATGGAAGAACTCCTTGCAGCACTCCAGTCCCCGCTTCTCTCTCAGTAAAACCAATTCTCATACTGACATCTGATCTTTAGGCTTTTCGTTTTTTAAGAAAAACCAGCATATGGTGCCGATACACAGGAAAAGCAACAATCTATATGAGAATATTCACGAAATAGTAAATGACTGCAATGGGAAGGAAACGCGAAGATCGGGAAAAGGGGAAAAAAACGCGGGGAGATACCGAGTGCAATCTCGATGGTCAATACACGAATCCGATCCGATCGTTTCGGGATCTTACCCCGGGAAGTATTCAGGAAGCCATCTCCCGCAGCCGGTACCTGCAGCTTCTCATTTCTCTGACCCTGATCGGCGCGATCCTGCGGTTTTACAACCTTGGATATAATTCGATCTGGCTGGACGAAGCCTCCACTCTGAATTTCGCAATAAAATCAATTCCTGATATCTGGCAGGCAACAACGGCGGGAGAATTCAATCCCCCCTTGTTCTACTGGACTGAGCACATCATGCTAATCTTTGGGAATTCCGAAGTGGTTCTCAGGTTTATCCCCGCACTGCTTGGTGTCCTGACAATCCCCCTCATTTATCTTGTCGGGAAGGAATTCATGGACCGGAATACCGGGATTATCGCAGCAACAGCATTCGCATTTTCCCCGTTCCTGATCTTTTACTCACAGGACGCCAGGGCATATTCCATGATGCTCTTTTTTGTCACCTTTGCAATGGTTTTCTACTTCAGGGCCCTGAAAAGCAACGACCTTACGAACTGGGCACTTTTTGGCGTCCTTTCAGCACTTGCGTTCTGGACTCATTTTTATGCACTCGTTATCATCGGTGCACTTATCCTGTACGCACTCTATGAATTGCTTCCGAAGATCAAAAACAGCATCAATGCAGTAAAACCACTCGCAATCGCCTGTGCAATTTTTGGTGTAATCTGTCTTCCCCTTATCATTGTCACTATCCAGCTGTTTGCGAAGCGGACGGCATCCGCACCAACATTCGGAATCCAGGGCCCGGATATTATTTTTGCGACCTTCGCTCAGATTTCCTGCTGGAATACCCAACTTCCCGGCTCCGCAATTGCACTGGATCTCCTCCTCCTCCTGTTTATCGCGGGAATTGTCCAGGCATTTATGCTGGATAAAAACAAGGGTATCTTTCTTGTTACCATAACAGTCCTGACGTTTGTTATCAGCAACTTCCTCTCGTACAGGATACCGATGCAGCCCCGGTACCTGATCTTCCTTGCCATTGTTTATTTCATCGCGATCGCACTTTCCTACAGGCTTTTGTATACCCTGGTGAATTCCCGGGGAGTTGTGTATGGCTTTATCATCATTCTGGTGCTCATGAACGCCTTCCTGCTTGTGGGTTATTATTCCGGGTATGTTAAAGAAGACTGGAGAGGTTTTGCAGGCGGGCTCCAGCAGATAACAGAACAGGGTGACTTTGTTGTAATAGTTCCCGGGTATGTATCCCAGCCGCTCGACTATTATTACTCCAATAGATCAGACCAGACCATGGAGTTCTCAGCATATACCGCGAATGATCTGAAAGCGATCAATGCACAGAAAAACAACAATACAATATTCTTTGTTGTTACCGGGGATATCAGTGCGGCAAACCCGGAAGGCGACGCTGCCGAATGGCTTGGGCAAAACACAAAATCCCTGGGGCAGAATACCGGTATATTCCTCCTGTCGTCGGCCTGACGTATCCCTAAGTTACGAGCAACCATGTACGACCTGACCGTTATCATACCAACCTTCAACGAGGAAGCAAATATCCGCAATATTGTCATGGCAGTCGATGCGGTCTTCCATGAAAACTCGCTCCATGGCCAGATACTTATCGTTG
>JBAZHD010000006.1:0-65542 GCA_041652515.1 Methanoregula sp. | reverse complement strand
CCCACTTGTTGATCGATGAAATGCGCGTTATGAGTGTAACCGGTAATGGATATTGCGATGAAATTTCACACTTTCACTTTTTCCCGGTCGGCCGTCCAACGATTGCCCTGGCTCGTTGGACCGGCTCTATAACCAGACCCGGAAAATTCCCATAGAATTTTTAAGACTGCACACAAGAACAATTACTCATGGTACTTCTGGAAGGAATTACGCTCGGCTGGCTCCTTATCATCATTGGAGCACTGCTGCTTCTGGTGGAAGTGCAGAGCCCGGGGTTTTTCGCTGCGGTTCCTGCTACAATTATGATAATCTTCGGTATTCTCCTGCTCCTGGGGATGGATATCCTCACGTACCCGTGGGGGATTATCCTGGCAGTAATTGTTGCAATCATTGCATCCTATATCACCGTGATGATATACAGCAGAATAACACCCGACCTGGTCCCGACTACGATCAGCCGCGACACGCTTGTGGGCATGGAAGGTGTGGTTCAGGTCACGGTCAATCCCACAACCATTGCAGGCAAGGTCGTGCTCGCTTCCGCGGAATGGAGTGCCCGGTCAACCGGCAACACTATTCCCGCAGGAAAAAAAGTGAGGGTTGTGAGTTCACAAGGAGTACATATCGTTGTTGAAGAGGTAGTATAACATGGATTTCTTTACGTTAGTCATCGTATTCATCCTGCTCGCTGTGATTTTTTACATCGCATCAAAGAGCCTCGTTGTCGTTGAACCCTATGAACAGGGACTGCAGATCCGGCTCGGGCAGTATATCGGACGAATGAATCCCGGCCTCCGGCTGATCATCCCGTTCCTGACATCGGTTGTCAAGCTCGATCTCCGTACCCAGGTGATGGACGTCCCGAGCCAGGAAGTTATCACAAAGGACAACTCGCCCACAAACGTGGACGCCATCGTCTACGTCCGCGTGACCGACCCCGAAAAAGCATTCTTCGAAGTCACAAATTATCGTCTGGCAACCGTTATGCTCGCCCAGACAAGCTTGAGGGGTATCATCGGGGACATGGAGCTCGACGAGGTGCTCTACAACCGTGATGTAATAAACACGAAACTCCGCGACATTCTCGATCGCGAGACCGACCAGTGGGGTGTCAAGGTCGAGCGTGTGGAGATAAAAGAAGTCGATCCGGTTGCTGCGGTTAAGAATGCAATGACCGAACAGACGGCCGCAGAACGTGCCCGGCGTGCAGCAATCTTACGGGCCGACGGGGAGAAACGTTCTGCGATCCTCAAGGCAGAAGGGCTCCGGCAGTCCATGATCCTGGAAGCAGAAGGCGAACGGCAGAGCAAGGTGCTCCGGGCCGAAGGTGAACGGCTCAGCAGGATCCTGCAGGCGCAGGGAGAAGCGCAGGGCCTGCGCATCCTTTCCGTGGGTGCCTCGCCCCTCGATAACCGGTCAATGACTGTACTGACATTAAACGCGCTTAAAAGCATGGCAAACGGCCAGGCTACCAAGATTATCTTCCCGTTCGAGCTCTCGCAGCTGATCCGGCAGGGGGCAAAATACCTTGGGGCAACTGAAGAGACGAGAGACGAGGTTTCCGGACGCCCGGTGATGGACGATTCAATCCTGGGTGATATGCCACAGCGTGAAGAAGTAAATGCAATCTTAAAAGAGATCAAGGATGCAGTTCCGAAAGTCTCGGTGGATGAACTCAAAGACACCAGCAAACGCAAGCTTTCAATCGAGGCGGAAGAATTAGACGCTTCCCCCGCACCCTGACCAAATCATCCCTTTTTTATTACCTTCACCAGGATCTCTCCAGACATTTATATCCCATCACAATGGTTTTTACGTGAGCCCGTTCAACAACGGGAGTACGCATGCACATGCACCCGAACTTCAAGGATACGATCGCAGCATCGCCCTATATTTTTACTATCGGGGTCACAGGCGATAGCGGGTCGGGAAAGACCACGTTTACGCAGGGCATCCGCGATATCTTCGGGAGCGACCTTGTCTCCACCATAACCCTTGACGATTACCACAGCCTCGATCGTGAGGGACGACAGCGGGAGGGGCTGACCGCGCTGAATCCGAAAGCCAACCGTATTGACCTGCTCGAACAACACCTCATCATGCTCCGGCGCGGGGTACCCATCGAGAAGCCGGTCTATAACCATACAACGGGAATGTTCGACCCGCCGGTCATTTTCCGCCCGAAGAAGATCCTGATCCTCGAGGGCCTGCACACCCTGTTAACCCCGACACTGCGCAAATACCTTGACTTTTCGCTCTTTGTCGACCCTGCCCGGGGGGTCAAGTATGACTGGAAGATCCGGAGGGATATGGCAAAACGGGGATATTCCAAAGAGGCCGTGCTCGGGGAGATTGTGAAACGTGAACCGGAATACGAACGGTATATCGCACCCCAGAAGGATTACGCTGACGCCGTGATTGGGATCGATTACTCGGAATACGGCAAAGAACTGGGCAATGACCGCAACGTGTACTGCGTTACGCTCTCCCAGCACCGCATGAAGCATACGATAGAAAATATCGACCTGTCGCTGGACCTGTACTCGATCCTCTCCCTGTCGGAGAGGAACTTTGCCCTCAAGTTCCAGACCAGCGGAAAGGGAGGGGACAGGATGGGGGAACTGGTCATTGACGGAGAACTGAGCGCCCATGTCGTGAACAAGCTGGAGCACAGCATCGAGGAGCAGACAATGGTCAGCCCCATCTCGATCTTCCGGCACCATCATTATGTCACCGCAAGCGACCTTGCAAAACTGATCCTCTGCTGGAGGATCGTCCACCGCCGGATATTCGTGGAGCAGCTGGGGTAGGATTGGAGGTTCCCCCATGCCGGCCCGGGTCGGAATTTTTTCCCATGACCTGAGGGAGCCTGCCTGCCGGCAAGGCTGTGCCTTCCCCTGCATAAAAAAACCGGATGCATATCGAGCCGGCCCGGCTCATTTTTATTCCCGGGATATCGTTTTCCCCGGCATGAACCATCCCTCATGCCCCTCCGTGTATTGCAAAGGATCCCGGGACGGGGAGTTCATTGAGGAGGTCTGGTGATCTCTGGTCCCCGTTCCCCTATGGATTCAGTGCTTTGAACACCAGCGGTAATACCACGACCGCGACAAGAACCGCGAGCATGAGGTAACTGACGCCATTGGAAATATACCCGGCATATTTCTGCAGACCCTTACGGTCCATGATGCGATCAACACCTTCCCGGAGGATATACCCCCCATCGAGCGGCACCAGCGGCAGGGCATTGAACGTCCCGACGACAAGGTTGAACCACCCGCACCAGAACAGGATCTGGATCACGATCCAGTACTCCGGGAAGGGAACCTGCCATGCAACGGTTTCCGCACTGTCAATGACGAGGAGGCTGAACTGGCTGAATTTTGCCGGCTCCGTGACAATCCAGATAGGGACCGCAAGCAGGAGAATAAGGCCCGTGGGTTCCTTGAAGAATTCGAACTGCTGCTTTACGATCTGCGCATCGTAGTACGTAACACCCATGAAACCGCTGGAGCGGTCACCCAGTTCTTTTGGCCATGCTGCCAGTGTCAGGGTATGTGTTGATCCGGTACCCTTATTATCGACAAGGAGGGTAACACGGTCACCAGGGCTTGAGGAGTTCAGCTGGAGGGTGACATCCTCCCTGCTTGAGACCGGAACACCATTCACCTCTTTAATGGTTGAGAAAGGTGTTAACCCGGCATAATGTGCCGGAGAGTCCGCATAAACCGAGTTGATAAACGGTGTCGGGACCGGCACAGCGAACCCGAGCATGAAAACCACCAGCGCGAAACAGGCAATACCGAGCAGGATGTTGTTGGTAATACCTGCTCCAAACATCCGCATCTTGGGAAGCCCCTTGGTTTTCTCCTGGTCATCTTCATCGGGTTCGACAAATGCACCAATGGGGATGACTGCCATAAGGACACCCATGGACTTTACCCGGATCCCTTCCACACGGCACAGGACAGCGTGACCAAACTCGTGGACCACCATGGTGGCGATGAGACCAAACCAGACGGCAAATGTGAACGGGATGAAATCGTTAACACCGGGAATGGCGAGGATATTCTTGAGCTCGTTTGCCGCTGTCGGTGCCGGTTGCTGGACGAGAATATAATGGACAGAGTAAATGAGCATGAAGGTCATGAGGGCTGAAACAATAACGACCATCACGACACCCAGTGTGCCATAGGCCCGAAGGAAGGTACTGAACCGGATCGAGCGATCGAAAAAGCCGACCTTCTCGGTCTTGATGGCCATAAAAGGGCCGTAGAACGTGATATATTCCGGCCAGAGCTTGTTTTTATGGATATAGTACGCGACCAGTGCGTATGCAATTACCAGAATTATGATCGGGAGAATCCAATCCATCATATATTATGGCAACCCGTGAATGATAAATCCATGTTCCCGGGCAAGCCAGGCTCCGGTTCTCCGTCGGGTAATGCAGGCGATCAGAAATCCAGCAGGGAACGCTGGTTCTTTTTTGCAAGCAGGTTTGCGACCGTCTTCCAGCTCCTGCGGGCTATGATTGGCGGCGCCGGGTGCTCCCCTATATAACCGGTGAGCCACCGGATGGTGACCGGGTCAGAGGGGTAGCCGCTCCCGATCTCGCCGTATTTTTTTGCGAGTTTTACAATTTCCCGGTCGCGGACAACCTTTGCCACGATACTTGCCGCGGAAACCGCCATGAACTTCTCATCGGCATGGTGCTCGGAGACGATCTCGCACGGGGAGGACAGGTGTGATTTTACCATCTCGGCATACCGGAAGCAGTTGACATCGCAGGCATCGACATAAGCACAGGCAGGAGACAGTTTTTCAATCACCTGCGCATGGGCCCGGGCAACGCAGGCATTCATGGTCATCTCCGTACGGATGGCATCGATCTCCTGCGCGTCGATTATCACGGTCGCGATTTTGCACCGTTTGCGGATCAGCGGATAGAGCCGTTCGCGTTCCTTACCCGAGAGGAGTTTGGAGTCCCGGACCCCGAGATCGGCCAGCCGCTCTTCAGACATGACACTGATTCCTGCCACTACCAGGGGACCAAGCACGGATCCTTTCCCGGCCTCGTCAACGCCGCATATCACGGAAAATGGTTGATGCGCAAATTATTTCAATGCCGGTGGTGGTAACCGGTACTCATGTACATCATCATCGTAGGGCTTGGCGGCATCGGGAAAAACCTCGCAAAACTTGCTGTCGAGCACGCCCACAACGTGGTCGTGATCGACCAGGAAGAGGCCCGGTGCAGTGAACTCTTAGAGCACTACGATGTTATGGCGGTAACGGGGAACGCGACCGACAAGACCGTGCTCGAGGAGGCCGGGATCGACCGTGCCGACGCCCTTATCGCAACAACAAGCGACGATTCGGTCAACCTGATGACCTGCTGGCTGGCAAAGAAGTTCCGCGTCCCCAACGTGGTCGCAATCGTCAACCAGCCGGCCCATTCAGACTTCTTCAAGGAGGTCGGGGTCCGCATCAGCGAGAACCCGGACGAACTTGTCGCCTCCCGCCTCTATTACTGGACCCAGAACCCCCAGCTCCAGCAGCTCGCCTCGATCCCGGGCGGCACCATCTTCGAGATCGTTGCAGAAGCCGGCGCCCCGATCGTGGACCACGAGATCCGCGAGCTCAAGGTCAAGGACTTCGTGTTCATTGCCCTGCGCAGGACCGGTGGCGTCCTGATCATCCCAAGCGGCAACGTCAAGATCCAGCCAGGCGATATCTTCACCGTCTTCACGAAAAAAGAGGCCGAGGACGACTGCCTCCGGCTCCTCAACAAACAGCTCAAAAAATCAGCGGAGTGATGCCGCGAGCGCGCCCAGCTCGAGCACCAGTTTCGGGTTGGCCCTGATTATCTCTTTTATTAAGTTTATCGTGGAGAACTCTTTCATATTGATATTCGAGACCGAGTGGATGATATCGTTGAGCTTGGTATCGGGTTGTTTTATTAAGAATTCCTTGATGTGGTAGTTGCGCTCTATGGTCTTGCCCACACTGGAAGCACGCCATTCCTTGTCATATTTCATCAGTGCATTTTTCGAGAGATCGCCTTTCTCTATGCAGACTGCTGCCACTTCAGCTGCAAGCCGGCCAGTGTACATAGCATTATAGATACCGCCGCCCGTGAGGGGGTCGACAACCCGGGCTGCGTCGCCGGTGATCATGAGACCGTCAGCAACCGTGCAGCCCAGCGGACGACAGACCGAGACGCCGCCGGGGATGTACTCGATGGTCTTGCCCCCGGGGAAGGTCTTTTTCACGAAATTGTCGAGATAGTCCTTAGCCCGGTGACCTTCCCCGCTCTTCCTGCCGGAGATGCCGATACCAACGTTTGCAGACCGTTTCCCTTTCGGGAAAATCCAGAGGTAACCTTCCGGCGCAACCTCGTTCCCCAGGTAAAATATGGTGGAATGTTCATCGATGTCGATGTCGGTCATCACGTACTGGACCGAACTCATGATCTCCCGGACCGGCACGGTCGTATCGATGCCGCACCATTTCGAGAACTTGGATTCTACGCCATCAGCTGCAATGACCACATCGGCCCTGACTTCGGTCGTCTTCCCTGCATACTCGATCTTTGCCCCTTTGACCGCCCCGTTCTCCATGATGGGGGCAGAGGCACGGGACTTGACTGCGATATCCGCACCGGCTTCTGATGCTTTCCAGACCAGTTCGCGGTCAAAGATCTTGCGGTCAAGCACATACCCCACCTTACTTCCCGCCATCTCGGACCCGAGTTTCATGAAAAAACCGTCGGGTGCGACAATGCCGGCGCCGGTCATCTCGGCTGATATCCAGCGCGGGTCCGGGTCCATAAACTCGTGGAGGGCTTCCTTGCCGATGCCTTCCGCACAGCGGACAGGGACACCAATGGCCGGGCGCTTCTCGACGATTAACGCAGAGAGTCCTTTCTCCGCTGCAGTCTTTCCAGCCAGTGCACCGGCCGGACCGCCACCGATGACGAGCACGTCGTACTTATTTTTCATCGACAACCTCCAGGGCACCAAGGGGGCAGACCTTTGCACAGATACCGCAGCTCGTGCAGTTCTCTTCGACGGACAGGTACGCATCAATCAGTTCGAGGGCGCCCTCCGGGCAGACCGATACGCAGCAGCCGCAATATCCACAAATATCCCGACGTACATTGAGCATTGAGTGATCATGTTAGCCTTTTTCTTCATTAATAGTTACGATTGGAAAGGAGGGGACTGCCCGAGGGGTTGGGACAGAAAGGATGGTATCAGGACTGGCCCGGGTGAATGAACAGTCCGGCGTTCTTTGCGATATCTTCCGGTGATGCGTAAACGATTGCGATATCTCCTGCACGCAGTTCGGTCTCCCCGCTCAGGACGGTAATCGTTTCCGGGCCCCGCTGGATGGCGAGAATGAGGAGGTTGTATCGCTTCCGCAGGTTGAACCCTCCGAGAGTTACGCCGGCGAGCGGTGAACCCGGTTCGACCGTAAGCGACGTTATGGAGATATGGGGGATATGCCGTACGAGGTCGGGAAGTGTCCCGTCCACCGCGCTCCTGCTGCGGAGCATCTGGTAACCATCGGCACGGACATCGGAAATAAAGGTCTCGATCTGGTCCCGGGGTACGAAATACTTGTGCAGCACTATGGTGAAGATCTCGACTGACGTCTCGAACTCCTCCGCAACCACTTCGTCGGCGCCGATGGCCTGCAGGTCCCGTGCCTCGCTGACGTAACGCGTCCGCACGATGATGAAAATGGCAGGGTTGAGCTGGCGGCAGAGGCCGACAATCTTCCGGGTCGCTACGGGATCGTTGATCGCAACCACGGCAATCCGTGCTGCGGGAATCCCGGCATGGACAAGCACCCCGTCAGCCGTAGCATCGCCGAACACCACGGATTTGCCATCGTTCCGTGCGGCCCTGACAAGATCGGGGTTCAGCTCGATGATGGAATATGCGATATCGGAGCTCGACGCCGTCCGGGCCAGGTTCCTGCCGGTGACCCCGTAGCCGATGATGACAAGGTGATCGGCCTTGTGCGGGGCCTTCCCATCATTGTCAATACCGCATGTGCCCCGCGCAACATGGGAAAGAGCCGGTACGCTGCAGAGCCGCCCGGAAACGGGCTGGCCGATCGCGATGACAAAGGGAGTGACGGCCATAGTCATCAGCGCGACGATCAGGAAGGTCTGGTAGATCTCCGACGGCAGGATACCGGTATCAAAACCGCCCTGGGCAATAATGAACGAGAATTCTCCCACCTGTGCCAGGGCAAGCCCGGCCATGACGGCAGTCCGGAGGGGATAGCCAAGGGCGAGGGGCGCGGCGGTTGCAAGCAGGGCTTTTGCGAAAATGGCGATGGCGATTAAAAAGACAACGAACCAGAAGTGGGCAGCCAGGAACCGTACATCGACAAGCATCCCGACAGAGATAAAGAAGAAACTCGTGAAGATGTCACGGAACGGCAATATGATGCTTGCCGTATGGTGGCTGTACTCCGAACCCGAGATGATCAGCCCCGCGAGCAGGGCACCGATCGCAAGGGACACCCCGGTGAACGAGACCATCCATGCAACACCGAAACAGGTCAGGATGACCACGAGCAGAAAGAGTTCCTGGTTACGTGTCCGGGCGATCTCGTGCATGACGCGGGGGATGATCCATTTCGCCAGGGCAATGAGGACGAGCACGATAACAAGGTCATAAATAATGAGTGAGACGAGAGCTTCACCGGAGAGCAGGGGCGTTGCGGAGAACTGGGGGATACTCGCAAGGAACGGGATCGCCATGATCATGGGGATTGCCGCGAGATCCTGGAATATCAGGATGCCGAGCACGATGCTGCCGTGCGGGGAGTCCACCTCTCCCCGCTGGTGGAGGATCTTGAGGACGATTGCAGTACTCGACAGGGAAAATAAAAAGCCCATCAGGATCGCCTGGTTCGCAGGAAGGCCTATGAGGAGTGCAAGGCCACAGAAGAACACTAACGAGAGTGCTACCTGGAGTGCGCCCCCTACGATCGCGATGGACCGGATCTTCCAGAGATCCCTGAAGGAGAATTCCAGGCCGATGGTGAAGAGCAGGAGGATGATACCGAGCTCTGCGAGGTTGGCGACCTGGTCCTGTCCATTGATGATGGAGAAGCCGTACGGCCCGACGATGGCGCCGGTAAGGATGAAGGCGACGAGAGGCGGCACCCTGATCTTGTTGAAGACCATCCCGACAAAGAGCGCAACAGCAAAGACAATCAGGATATTTGCAATCAGTGCGATCTCCACAGCCATCTCCTCCTTGTCAGTATGATGATACAGTTCCTGAAAAAGGATATAGGTTACGGCAGATTACAACCGGATAATCTGTTCCTGCACTGCGGGAAAAAGGAAAGATTGGGTTTCAGGAGGTTTTGGCATCCGTGCACAGCGAAAACGTCCCGTACTTCCCGCCACCGCCAGGGTGCAGGATAACCGTGCCGTCCCGCAGGGCGGCAATTGCATCCGCGGCCTTTGGGTAGACAGCCCGGATCTCGGCAATAGGGACATCGATGAGGACAGCAATCTCGTTTCCGAATGTTTCGATGAATTTTGTATAGATCGCTTTGCACTTCTTCGTGTTTGGGGACGATACCCCTTCCATGGTCTGGATGATCTGGGCGAGCGGGATGACGCGGACGTAAGGCGGCCGGGGCCGGGCAACGCTGCCATGTGCAAGCTCTTTTGCCCGGTCGGACACCCCCTTCTTGATGATACCGCCATCGGCCGGGCACCGCCACTGGTGACGGATCGCATCTTCGAGTGAATACTGCGTGTAACACCGGGTGCAGGCCGTGCGGTTGTACTTGCCTTCTTCCGGGAAGAACCCGGCGTTCATCTCAACTGCTCCCGTCCGGATTGCGGCAAGCACGTCCTTTGCAGTCGGGTTCGCGATGCGGAGGCGGTTGAATTCCCGGCCGAGCTTGTCGGGATACGGGCTGTGGGCGTCCGAGTTCGTCAGGAACGGGATGTCGTACAGGTCGGGGATCGCTGCACCATACGAGCTGTCTGCCGAAAGACCGAGTTCGAGAAAGTCAATCTTCGCGCTGCCATAACAGGCCGGAACGGAATCGAAGTACGCATACATCGCCGTCCACGGGGTGAAGGCATGGGCCGGCCCGATAAGCGCCCCGACGTCACGGGCGGCATTCGCGATCTCTTCACCGGTCCGGTACACATGGGGCCGGCCGCTTGTTACAAAGGACTTGCAGGTCCCTTTGAGCAGGTCGCGGAGCTGGTCGAACTGGGCAAGGTCCTCGGCAAGAATCACGTGATGGACACGTTTGATATCTTCGATCTCGCTTTGCGGGACGATGACGATGCCTGCGTCGTTCTCAAGGAACGGTTTCCACCCGGCCTGCCAGTCCGGCTGGAGGGCATCGCCCGTGCCCAGTACCCGGATCCCCTTTGTCACGCACCCTTTGATCAGCTGCTCCGGCTGCATGAAGCGGGAGACAGCAATCGAATACGGGGAATGGATGTGCAGGTCGGCCGTGGCGAGCATTGGTACGTACCGGATTGGATTTCACGGAATATAAGATAGGGGATGCATCACGGATAATTGCATGAAAAACGGTCGGCCTGTACGGAAACACTTTATTATTCCCTGCCCGAAATTCCGGTCATGGAAATTGTTCCGGGAATCCACCAGGTGGACGGGATCAACGGTAATGCTTACATCATCGTCAGGAAGGGGCTCGTCGTCATCGATACGGGAATCCCTGGCAGCGGGAAGAAGATCATTTCCTATATCCGGGACACGCTGCATCGCGAGCCTTCAGAGATCACAACCGTCATCCTGACCCATTTCCACACCGACCATATCGGCGGTATCAAGGCGCTGAAAGAAGCGGCTCCCGGCCTGAAAACCGCAATTCACGAAGCTGATGCGGGATACGTGGCGGGAACGATACCCCTTCCCCGGTATCCGGGATTACGGGGATTAGCCGTCGGCCTCTTTTCCCTGCTGATGCCCTCGATCTTCCCGCCGGATATCCTCCTGAAAGATGGCGACCGGATCGAAGGCCTTACCTGTATTCATCTGCCCGGGCACACACCCGGCAGCATCGGGTTGCTTGACGAGGAGTCAAAGACGCTCTTTGCCGGCGACCTGCTCCGCTGGGATGGCACCATCCTGTCTGAGGGGCCAAGGGCATTTTCCATGGATGAAACAGCATCATGGGAATCCTTCAGGAAGATCGGGTCGCTTGAATTCGATACCCTGCTCATCGGCCACGGTAAACCAGTCAGGCCGGATGCTGCGGAAAACGTGAGAGCGTTTGCAAAAACGCTTCCCGTGCGACAATAAACCGGGTTCCGCTTCGTACTATCCCTAACCTTATCTGCCGGCACCTGCATAGAGGTGGAAGAGGGTAGACGGTCTATGAATATGCAGGTCGTAAAATGGTGCGTGGATCTTGCGATGGGGATTGCATTCCTGTTCAGTGGGGTGACCGGGGTTCTCAAGTTCACGGTCCTGATGCGGCTCTCCGGTTTTACTGATATCGTCCTTCCCATGGCATTGATGAGCGACATCCATGACCGGGCAGGGATTGCGCTCACGGTTCTCGTCGCAGTCCACCTGTTCCTGAACCGTGCGTGGATCATTTCGATGACACGGAAAATGCTTGCCGGGACGATTTAACGTCATAAAAAGGAGAGGTCGTCCGGGACCGTGAGCACCGGTTTTGCCCTCATAGGCCGGAGAAACTCTTGTCCAGGTCACCGGCATTTGAATATCCCCGCTGTTCCCAGTATCCCCGGTATGTGGGATCATCGGTCAGTTCGATCTTTTCGATCCACTTGATCCACTTGTATCCCCATTTATCTTCCGCCACCAGCTGGAAGGGATACCCCCGCTCCGCGGGAAGCAGGACATTGTTCATCCGGTAGGACATGATGATCTCCCGGTTCATCAGGTACTCAAGCGGAAATGACGTAGTGTATCCATCGTGCGCAGTGAAGATCACGGTATTTGCCCGGGGGTCCGGTCCGGCATGCCGGATGAGATCTCTCACCTGGATACCTTCCCAGAGGATGGTTGCATCCCAGCCTTCAACACAATGGAGGGTAACGACCTTGGTGTATTTCGGGTACTCCCCCACCACCTCGTCATAGGTATACATATCAGTCGTATTGGTCAGCCCGGTAACCGTGAGGCGGTATTCGGAGATATTGACCTGCTGGGGCCCCCTGATGGAATTCTCCCGGAAGTCATTGACCGATGAGAGATCGGCGCCCTGGTAGGACCTGACTTCGACGGCTGAAAGAGACGTGGGGCCTTCCCCGGGACCGGGGCGGGTGACCGGCAGGCCGGTGAAGAGGAGGACAATGCCCGCTAAGATGATGAGACCTGTTGCAATGACAAGGATCTGACTTGATTTCATCAGCAGATACCTGATCGGGGAATCTCATTAATTATCGTAATGTACTAAAAGAGAGGGATGTATCCCGGCAGAAGGTGCGGGGGATCCGGCCCGGTTATTCCATATTGGTGAGCCGCCCCTTGAGTTCCGGTGCTCCCTCTTTCTTTGCTTCCATCAGGGCCGAGATGACCGCATCGGAGAAGACAAGCGCGAGAGTCTCGAAGAGGGTGCCGAGCGGGGCGAACGCGGATGCAACGGAGCGGTACTGCCCGGTCATCTGCCGCTGCTCGAATGTGGAGGTGTCGCCCCGGTAATACCCGGTCAGGTCCCCGAGGTTCACGACGCAGTCCGCAATCCTGCTCAGGGTCGAGTCCGGCGATGCCGTGATGAGGCACACAATGCCGCCAAGTTCCTTCACGGTCCTGCTGAACGTTGCCATCGTATGGGTCTCGCCGGATCCCGAGAAGACGACGAGGGTATCGCCCGGCTGCAGCGCCGGCGTGACGGTCTCCCCGACAACGTACACGTCAAACCCAAGGTGCAGGAGGCGCATGGCAAATGCCCGGGCGATGAGCCCGGACCGGCCTGCACCGGCTACATAGATGCGTTTTGAGGCAAGCAGCTGCTGGAAAAATGCGGAGATCTGGGCATTGTCAAGGCCGGCGGTGGTCTGGCGGATCGATGCCGCCATCTCTTCCATGAAGAGCGGGATATCGGAGAATTCTTCTGTCATGGGTACTGCCGGAATGTTTCGTATCGGGCGATATGAGGGTATCGGTAGTAAGGTCGTTATGCCGGACGGTAAAGAGGGGGGGTCGGGCGGGTACATTTAATGGCCACGATCCGGTATTGATTGCAGGGTACTGACTCTCATTTATGGCAGATACACGGCAGTGAGATCGTTATTTTATTTTGAGAGAAAACGCAGGGAGCCGGGCTGCAAAAATAAAATGTACCCATGCGACCCCCCTGCCCTCTTTTGTTTTTTCGCGGAATTCTGCGTATTTTTACGAGGGAAAACTCAGTCATCAGGGCACAAGAAGTGCAGGAGGGGTCGGAGGGGTACAAATAGAAATGAGCGCCGGATCATGGTATCCCTGCCCGCAATCCTGCACGATTTGTCCCCATCCAAACCCTCATCACTTCCCGGGACCAGAACACCAGTACAGGTAATCTCATGATACAGGCTCCCATGGTACAACCCGGCGACCCGGCCCGGAACTTCTCGCATAAAGACTCAAACGACAAGACCTTCGACCTCTACGAGCAGGCAGGCAAACGCGTGCTCCTCTCCTTCCACCCGCTCGCATGGACGGAGTTCTGCGCAGCCCAGATGCTCTCGCTCGAAAAAAACCGGGACACGTTTCTTGCCGCAAACTGCGTGCCGGTCGGCATCAGCGTCGACTCCCGGCCATGCAAACTGGCGTGGGCAAAATCTCTCGGAATTACCCACACCCCGCTACTCTGCGACTTCTGGCCGCACGGGGCTGTTGCCATGAAGTACGGGATCTTCCGGGACGAGAACGGGTTCTCCGAGCGGGCGAATATCATCGTGGACGAGAAACAGAAAGTCGTCTTCGTGAAGATTTACCCGGTGCATTCGGTGCCGGATATTGAGGAGATCATTGCGTTCTTACAAAAAGGCTGATCCGAAGGCGATAATTCGCTTCGCGCAATAGAAATAACACAAAAAAGGTAAAAGGATGAGTGCCTGATCGGCATCACCCGATATAACTCAGTTCCTCGTCCTTGGCCTTATCGCCTTCGACCATGGTCTCGATGACCTTCTCCATCTCGGCAGCCCGGTCGTTGAGTTTCGTGGGATCCACCGGTACACCGGATAACTTCGAGAGTACCACAAGCACGCTTGCTGCTGCCATCGGGTCGACAATATACCCGCTCGTCTCGCCCATAAGGCAGACCGCGTCGATGCCCCGCTGTGCAGAGAGGCCGAGCATGAGACCGGCAGCCCCGACAATCCCGCCGCCCGGCTCATCGCGGTTGAACGTGACACCCGCAGCCTCGATCTCCTCCCGGAGTTCCGCCCGGTTGATCGCCCCAAGCACCCGGGGCTCGTTCACAAGATGGCCAACGCCAAACCCGCCGAGAGTATAGATGCGTTTAACCTTCAGCTCTTCAGCAATCTCGCAGTACTGGTCGGCAAGGAGATAGTGTCCCTCGTTGGAAGTGCTCTGGTGGTCGCCGACAAGGAACAGGATGTCTTTGTCCTCCGTATGGTAAAGGAAGAGCTCGTTCCTCGCCAGCCTCGCAAGCCCGTTCTCGTCGAGGATTACCTGAGGGGGGAAGTATATGGAATGGATATCGCCAATCTTCTCGGCACCGAGCTCGTGGATCATATATTCGGCAACAAGCTTTCCTACCTGGCCGATACCGGGAAGGCCTTCAATCAGGATCGGATCAACCGGCCGTTTCTCCTTGAACCTTTCAAGGTACCGGACCGTAATATCTTCAATCATGTTTTGCCAGCCTGCGGTATGCGCCGTACTTGTCTTCAGGAGAGAAGCGTGCGGGATGAGCTACCGAGGTCGGCCTGCCACAAACCGGGCAGGTTAAAGAAAGGGTATAGGTATTGTCTTCCGTGCAGTGTCGGATGCGCCCGCTCATTGGCTCTTCCCGGACTTTGGTTTTTTGACGAGTTTGCCCTCGCCACCGGACTTTTCTACTACTGCGATGGCAGCGTTGGCTGCCTTATCGATCGCCTTTTCGGCCTTCTTGTAATCAGGGGCGATTACCTTGATCCGGTAAACGGGTGCACCAAGGTAGAGCAGCTCAATATCGACACCGGTGCCTTTCTGCTCGGCGCCGGCCTTCTTGAGCGCATTCTTGATGACGGTGATCCCGTCGGGTTCCGTTGAGGTCAGGTGCAGGTGGCCGGTCACTTCAACACTCGGGACCTTGACACTCTCCTGCGCAACCTTCAGGAGTACTTCTGAGACCTTCTTTGAGAGACCGAGTTTCTTGAGCGTGGCATCAGACTCCACGACCAGGTCTTCAAAGACCGGGTAAAACGACCCGTATTTTTTGAAGAGGACGTCCTCGATCTCGATAAGAGGTGTTTCCGTCTGCTCTGCAACAAACCCGAGCCATTTCTTTGCCTTGGACTCGTTCTTCCACTCGCGGATCTTTTCCCGGCGCTGGTGCTCGTTGACATCCTTTAAAGAAAGGTCGATGTGACCGCGGTTCCGGTCAACATTGAGGACCTTGCAGACGATCTTCTGGCCCTCGCGGATGTGGTCACGGATATACTTGATCCAGCCGGTTGCAATTTCAGAGATGGGGATGAGCCCCTGGCGGCCACCATACTCGTCGAGCGAGACGAAGGCTACGAAGTCCTTGACATTCTCTACAGTGCAGACAACCAGTTCCGCTTCCTGTGGCCATTCTCTGTCTTGCATGGCAGGTATCACTGGAGCTCTTGGACGATCTCGGCCTTGAAGCTGGCTTTGCCGCCGGCTGGGGTGGCTAGGTCGTGCCCGCAGACAACACACTTGACTGTCGTGCTGGCCTTCTCAAAGACCGTCTGCTCATTCTCGCAGTCCGGGCACTTTACCTTGTAGAATTTGCTCCGGTTTTCCCGTATTGTGCTAACCATAACATTTACTCCGTCAGTTCGAATTTTGATACACGGTAACCCTTGCGCAGGTGTGCCTTCTTGCAGGTAACACAGCGGTACCGGACATTGATCTTCTTCGTCGGCTTGTCGCCACCGGGCACTTTCGAGAACTTGCCCATGTTGCCAATCTTGCCCCTGCGGGCTTTCTGGCGGTCAATCCAGTGGAGGCCGGTCGTCTTGCCTTTCTTTACCTTCTCAACCTCGTGCACCTGGTGAGTCCTGCAGAAGGGGCAGTAGGTTGTAAATTTTGCTGGCATCTTCATAAAATTTTCACCGATAATCCTGATAGCGAATACCTACATTATTTGCAGAGATTGATATTTAAGACTATGTTGCGTTCGGACAGAACCGCAGCATTCCGCTCGGGAAGCGTGACTATATCTCCCTTTGTGAGGGTATAAGTCCTTCCGTCAACACCCATGAACGAGTCCATGTCCTCGAGCACGTGGACGAGGGCACAGGGATGGGCAAGGGGGTTGGCCGGTGCCAGCAGCGCACCCGGTTCTTCGACCGGCTCCCCTTCTTCCAAGGGTTCGGGTTCCGGCATCCCGTCATCAGCAACAGGTACTGCATGGCGGGGTGCGTTGAGAGTATGCGGGATATTGCGCAGCAGGATTCCCTGGCACTGTTCGATGCTTGCGGTCATCTGCTCGAACATCTCCTTCTCTGCCGGGATCATCCGCTTCACTTCCTCGCGATCATAATAGTTGCCTTCCGCATGCATGATCGCGAGCGCAAGGATCTTGCGTGAACGGATAGCAAAAAGGTCCTGGATCGTCTCCCTGATTGAGAGCGTCTCGTCAATAAGGCCGCGGGCCTCGTCCGAGAAAGGGTCCTCGGATGCATAGACCTGTTTTGTAATGCTGGCGAGTTCCGTATGCCCTTTGGTAAAAACGTCCGGTGCAATCGCAGTAAGCCGGCCGGTCTCCCGCTCAGATAACAGGATACTGCGCAGGTCATCAAGCTTCATGTAAGTGCACCACCATCAGGCTATTTCCGCCATACCGCGGCAGCAGAGGAATACCGCAACCGCTTCCGGTACTGTATTGATGCCTTTTTGGAGTTCATAAGTACTTCCGAGCATCGGCATCTTTAACGGGAACTTCTGGTCCACCTTCACGTCCCGGGTGCCGAACACGACGGCATCGGTGAGGGGATCGAAGTCGTGCAGGTCGCGGAGCTCGAGCGGCTGTACCCGCATCCCGCTCCCCCCGTGCAGGGAGGTCGGCATCCGGATCAGGCGCTTGGTGTCGGTCGTGACCGGTTCGTCCGCAAGGGCAGCCCGGTTGAGAAGCCGTTTTTTGAACTCGCCTTCCTGCTGGCCGGCGATGATGCCAAGGACCCGGTTCTTCATGATCATCCCTGTAGGTCGTTGCACGATATCGCTGATGATCTCTTCACGGTTCTTCAGGAAGGTGCCCGCAGACTCCTTTCCAATCCCCTCCATCGCGGTCAGGTGGTCCATTGCTTCATCTTCCGGCAGGCTCCCGATCCACCGGAGATATTCAAGAAGTGCTTCCCGGTACCGCTGCTGCCAGCCGGGCGAGGGGACGGTCTTTCCGGAGAGCATCGCCGCGGGGTCGATCCCGATCCCACAGATATAATCGATCAGTTCCCGGCGCTCGGCGCTGCCCCATGAGCGGAACGCGATGTCCCGGATATGGACATGGTATCCGCGCCCGCCGGAGAAGACGAGCGCGATGGCCTTTTTGTCCATCCCGAACTCTTCGGTCAGCATGGCGATGAGTTTCTCGGTCTCTTCCTTGACGCGGGCGAGCATCTGGTCATAGGCACCCCGCACGATATGATCGGCGTCGAGGTCGAAAATAAGGTCGGCCCCGCTCCAGCCCTTGTCTGCCATGGTCCCGGCATCCGGTTTCTCATAGTAGGCTGTCGAGTAATAGGTGTGCTGCGGGATGAGGTTGAGGATGTAGCTCTCCATCTCGCCCCTGTCGGTAAACCCGATGTGCCGCCGCATACGCATGTCGGTCGCACCGGGATTGAAAAGGACAAAACCCCACTCCCGCTGCCCGAGCGAGGGGGGCGGTACGAGTACGGTCTTCTTGTAGTATTCTGTAAACCGCTGCCGGAGGAACTCTGTTGTTGCCGGGTTCATGACAACTCCCTGATCATATAGGGACCTCTGCGTTCATAGCCCTGCCGCCGGTAATACGGCCGCACGCCGATCCCGCTCATGATCGCCAGACTACGGAACCCCGCGTTGCGTGCGATCTCCTCGGCCCGGGCAAGCAGCACCTTCCCGTACTCGCGATGCTGCCATTCCTCGGACTCCGCACCCTGCCCGACCGGTACGAGACTGCCGTAGACATGGAGTTCCCGCATGAGGGCCGCATGTTCCAGTTCCGGCCGGTATGTCATGGAGGGGAAGCGGAGGCGGGCAAAACCGATGAGGGAGTCCCCCGAGACCGCAGAGATGAAGTGTTCAGTCCCGCCGCAGCAATCATATACCAGCACCTGTATCTCTGATTCGGCAACGGAGGGGGCCCTGCCGATCTCCCGGCAGCGGATGCACCGGCAGCGTTTCCCGGATGCCTCAAGCCGGTTCTTTGCCAGCTGCCGGAAATTGGAGTGTTTCGATCCGGCCACGATCAGTTTTGCCGGGATATCACGCTGGATCCGCTGGAGCCGGGTGTATTCAGGAATCAGGGATTTCCCGTATGCGATGAGATCGACCAGATCGTCCTCGTCATACGGGGAATACTTCCCCTCCTGCCAGAGTGCCTCGATCTCGGAACCGGGGGTGACGAGCGTGGGATAGATCTTGAGGAAGTCCGGCCTGAACCGGGGATCGGAAAAGAGGGTTTCGAACATCTGCCGGTCTGCAGCAGGGTCCGAACCGGGCAGGTTGGGCATCATGTGGAACCCGACTTTCATACCGGCATCCCGAAGGAGCGTGTTTGCTTCCACGGTATCGGCGACCGTGCAGCCCCGCCGGTTGAAGGTGAGAATCGCATCGTCCACATGCTGGACGCCCAGTTCCACCTTGGTTACGCCGTACTCCAGCATCCGGTCGATGTGCTCTTTCCTGGACCAGTCCGGGCGGGTCTCGAACGTGATTGCCACGCAGCGGATAGCGGAGGTTTCGTTTGCATCCTCCACCGTACTGACTGCAGGGGCTTCCGGGGCAGGTGTCCCGCCGGGATAGGTGTTCATCGCTTCGATACAGCGGGCGACAAACTCCTGCTGGTACTCCACCGGGCGGGCGGTCATGGTCCCGCCCATGACGATCAGTTCCACCTTCTCCACCCGGTGCCCGAGGGTCTCGAACTGCGAAAGCCGGGCCTGGACCTGCCGGAACGGGTCGAAGTCATGCTCGCGGGCCCGTTTGGCCGCCGGCTCCTCTCCCGTGTAACTCTGGGGCGAGTGGAACGGATGGTCGGGTCCGCCCGGGCAGGGCAGGCACTTGCCATGCGGGCAGGGATACGGAGAAGTCATTACCGCTACGGGAGCAACACCGGAGAGCGTGCGGGATGGCTTGACCATCAGGATCCTGCGGAGCGTCTCCCGCTCTTCCGGCAGGGCCGCGGCTAAGATAGCAGAGTTTTTCGGGACTTCGGGAAGCCGGTACTTCCGGCAGACCGCAATCTTGGCCAGCCGGACGGTCGCTTCGTCACCGGGGGTAATGGTGAGGATGCGGGAGATGATCTCCCGGTACGCATTTACCTCTTCCATAACGGTTAATGTTCGGCCGCAACTTTCTGGGTAGCAGCATCTGAAGAATAGTTCACCACTGGCACGTGTTTGCCGTGGATTTGGGTAACGATCTCATCCCCGAGCGTGAGGAGAGCATCCTTGTGGGCTTTTTTATCCTTGTGGATATGGACAGGAGATATTTCAAGAGAGTTGTAACGGTCCGTGTGGATTTCTTCGTGGGAGATTCCCTCGTAGTATTTCTTGATGTGAATCATCAGCATGTGGAGATGGAGTAACTCTTCCTTTTGCACACTATCACCTTTTCCAATTGAATCCTTATTTTGTGAGACACATATACCTTATTGGTGAGGTTTATATCTGGTACAATGCGGCACGGGGGATCCCTTGTTGCGCTCGCAATTGGGGATGCGTTGGGTGCGCCTTTGGAAGGATCTCGGCAGCCTGAAGTCTGGCTGGCGGAATACCGTTCCGGTGGTCGTCATTTCCGGAAAAAAGGTGAATTTACCGACGACACTTTGCAGGCAATTGCGGTCGCGGAATCGCTGGTTGCATGCAGGGGTTTTTGTGAAAATGACCTTGTGGAGAAATTATCTGACAGCTATATTCAAAAACCGGAATGGTTCGGTCCTACATCAACTTTCTTCTTTGATCTTGTGCGATCCGGGACCATGCCGCACCGTGCCGCACAAATCGTGCACCAGCGCCAGGGAGGCAGCCGGACGAACGGCAGCGTGATGCGGGGTTTCCCGCTCGGGATCTTCTACCCGGCACCACAGGTTTATGAGATCAGCTTAACCTGTTCACGGCTTACGCATTACGACCCGGTCGGGGGACATTGCTCAGCGTTCCTCAATACCATGGTGAGCGATATGTGCCGGGGGTCGTCCCGGGCTGCTGCGTTCCGCCATGCCCGTTCGCTCTGTACAAATAACGAGGTGCATGCGATGCTGGGAACTTACGATCAGTATGATCCGGATCCATCTTTAGATAGTGTGCTCTGCTCGCATGCAGCGCTTCATTCATTCATGCACGCGAGGTCAACTGAAATGGCTTTACTTTCCGCGGTCAATCTTGGGGGGGACGCGGATACGGTTGGTGCATGTACCGGTGCCCTTGCTGGTGCGTACTGGGGGATCTCTGCCCTTCCGCTGCGGTGGCGGACGGGTCTGGAAAGGTACGATGAGCTGGTGGGGCTGGCGAAGAGGGTGTGGGAATACCGAAGCGACCGGCACCGAAGGGGAAGGTGCCCTGTCGAAATTGGTATGCCGGAAGGGAAGTAACGGATCCGGCGGGATAAAACTCAGTAGACGGGTTCGTGACGAGACTGGTTACAGGAAACCGGGAAATCACAGCGATGGCATTACCACCTGATTCTGCGATGAGCCCTTATTGCTGATATCCGACGCATTGCCGATGATGTCAGATCCCTTCCGGTTCTTATCACGGAATAAAAAAGGAAACCGGTTTTTTCAGGTATAACGGGTGAGTTATTTCTTGCTGATAACAGACACCATCGCCATAATTGCAATCCCGAGAATTACAGGCATGGCAGAGAGCGGCTGTTGTGTTGTTGGGATAGTCGGCGCAGTCCAGGGATATGTCGTGGATATGATCGTAGTGGGGAGAGTGACAACAATCGCAGGTTCTGAGCGGGTCACGACCGTATGCGTTCTTTCCGGAGAATAGGCAGGGACCGGAATCGTTTCCTTAACAGTATCTGCTTTGAAACCGACGGGTCCTTCCGACTCCAGGGTGATTGCCTGTATACCCAAATCCAAAGCATTTCCCGTAGCAGTATTCCGGAGTTCGATCCGATCGATGGGTTTTGGTGCGGTATCGATTGAGGAATAGAATAAATGTGCACGGTAAGTGTACGCTGAATCATATTTGCTTTGATACGAATAGGCTGGTGTAATTTTACTATGAGTTAATTGAGATTGCACCTCCGGCCGATCATAAGCCCATTCAGCAATATTTTTACCAATAATCAAATCAACGCTGTCAGAGGTACCATCCTGGTAATAAACTAAAATTTTTCCAGCATTATAGCCATTGGGACTTCCGGTTGCACGCTCTGCCTGATCGAGGAAATGGACTTTGGTTGCTGTATAATTATCCATGAGAATATTATCGGATCCACCGGCTACGGAACGTAACAGGTACCCTGGCCGTCCATTCGCAGGCGTTAAAATTTTGAAGGGGATGTCATTGTAACTGTAATCTATTGTATTATTCACAGTACAGAAATCACTGTTCTGAAAGGGATTGCAAATACCCGACTGCTTCGGTGTATCCGACTCCGCGGTGATTGCATCGATACCTAATTTGACAATAGTTCCTTTTGCAACATTCCGGAGTTCGATCCGATCAATGGGTGTTTGTTTCGTTTTAATTGAGGAATAGAATAAATGTGCATCGTAAGTGTATGCTGAAGTATTATGACTCGGATAGGTGTAGGCGGGTGTAATTTTACTATGAGACAAATGAGATTGCACTTCAGGTCGATCGTAAGCCCAGTCAGCAATATTTTTGCCAACTATCAAATCGGTGCCATCTGAGGTACCATCCTGGTAATAAACAACAATTTCACCGGCTTTAAAGCCATCAGGATAGAGAGTTACCGATTCTGCATGATCGATGAAATGGATTCTGGTTGCCGTATAACCATTCATGGAAAAGGTGGCGGTTCTGCCTTGTGTGGCATATAACCGGGGAACTGACATTCCCGTACCGGAAATAGTCACATCGAATGGTATCTCATTATACTCGAATTCTGTTCCAGTGTTTACGACACAGAACTTTGTATCGGGTATCGGATTGCAGATATCTGCAGCCACCGGTGCAATAAGCAAAACCAATGCAACCAATCCGATCAAACAAAATTTTTTCATTGGTATTTCCCCTTACCCAAATCCACGATAATCTTCACCATTTTACTGTCAATAAATTCAGATTATTAACAGAGGATACATTACGAAATAAATCTTGCTAATTTATTTTTAATGTAAAATTTTTACAATACTTAAGATATTTGATTTGAACCGTTTCCCCTGCCGGTTGAATAAAATTTTAAATTTTAACGCGTATCGGGGGTTTGATGAGCAAAGGAAAAGGACAGGTTCACCCATTATTCTGGCAGACAGGAACAACAGGCAGATATCATTCCTGATAAATGATCTCAAAAATAGAAAAGAGATAATCCGGGGATTCATAGAGAATACAAAGAGAAAAACTGATTTAAAAAAAAAACTCACGCCGGCCTGATCTCCACCAGCTTCAGCGACCGTCCCTTGTCGCAGATATCTGACGCATTGCCGATGATGTCAGTAACGATATATTTCTCCCCGTCAACCACGCCTTCGGGCCGGCAGAGCGGGTAACTCCGGCAGTCGCTCTTGTTGCAGGAGAATTCGGGCTTGATCTTGGAGTTGACAATCGCCATCTCGGGGGTGATGAGCATGGTAATCGGGGCTTCCGTCACCTCGACTGCGGTCGCCCCGTTGAGGTGCACGACACAGTCGTGGTGCGTTGTCCGGACAGAGACGATACGGTACTTCCTTCCCTTCTGGAGGTTGTTGCAGGCCTTCTTTACCTTGCAGGTGTCGCAAGCAGGAACCTCCCCTTCGTAAATGAACTCGATGCCCGGCTTTGCAAGCACGGTGCCGACCAGCGTCACTTTCGTCTTTGTGTCAGTCATAAAAACCTCACTCCATATACAGCATATGCACGAGCTTTTCTGCCGATTCCCGTGTCAGCCCCATATCGAATATGGTAAAGCGCTCGGGACGGATAGTCTTTGCCATCAGGAGGGCATCAACCGCCACCGTATCATCGATCCCGACATCCGCAGGAGTGACCGGTGCACCGATGCTCCGTAAGGACGAGCGGATGCCCCGCCAGTCGCCGCCGTGAAGGTACATCGAGATGATCGTCCCGATCCCGCAGCTCTCCCCATGGAGTGCCTTGCCCGGCGCGAGCTTGTCCAGTGCATGGGAGAACTTGTGCTCCCCGCCGCTGGCCGGCCGGGACGAACCGGCGATGCTCATCGCAACCCCGCTCGATACAAGGGCCTTGACAACCAGCCATGCCGATTCCTCCTGGTGCGGCTTGATCAGGTGGGCGTCCTTCACCAGGATCTCGGCAGTCATCTTCGAGAGGGTGATGGCATACTCGCTTATCGGCTCGCCTTTCACCCGGTGGGCGAGCTCCCAGTCAAGGATTGCCGTGTAATTGGAAATCACATCCGCACAGCCGGCGGCGAGGAGGCGGTGCGGGGCAGAAGCGATGATCCCGGTATCGGCAACGATCGCAATCGGGGGCTGCGCTTCGAGCGATGAATGGCCGGTACCGAGCGAGACCGAGGCGCGGGCAGAGGCGATCCCGTCGTGGGATGCTGCCGTGGGGACCGAGATGAACGGGACATTGTGGTTGTACGACACGATCTTTGCCGTATCGATCACCCTCCCGCCCCCGACACCGATCAGGAAGTCCGCGCCTTTTGCCGCCTTCTCGCCCTTCTTGATAACCGGCGCGGTGATCTCCTCGGCAAGGAACGTTTTTACCGTGTAACCGTCCGACAGGATCTTTTTCACCGCATTACCGGCCAGTTTCATGGTCCCCCTGCCGGAGACAAGGAGCGCAGACGGACCGAGCTTGAGGTCTTCACATACCGCCGGCAGCTGCCCGAGCACGTCATGGCCGATCACCACATCGCGGGGGAGCTGCATCCACTTGGACTTGTCAAAGACCCGGGGTTTGAGTAATTTTATTGCATCTGCGCTCATTCTGATCATGGATGATTAGTGATTTCTTATACAAATATTACATCGATCCCATCAAAAACGGCCAGGCCTATAATGTTGTCGACACCCTGACCTATGCAATCATCCTCGTGATCGGCGTCTACCTCCTGTACCGCTGGATGTCGTCTTCCACGTACCTGGCCGAAAGCGGGTTTAAATTCGATTACCAGTTCATCCTTGCCACGGTCCCGTACGTGATCCTGGGCGGACTCGTCCGGGTTATCGAGGACACCGGGATGATCACGAGCGACTGGAAATACCTGTTCATCACCCCCCTGATATACTTCACGCTGTTCTTTTTTGTCATCGGTGTGATGTTCCTCTCGCGTTACCTGACCATGAAGGGCATCACGCAGAATTTCTTCCAGTTTTACGCGTTTGCCGGCGCCGCTGCAGTCGTCATCGCATCCATCATCCTGCTGGCATGGAGCACAACCCATCATGGCGTCGACCTCTTCATCCTCGCCATTATCCCGCTCATGGGAATTACCGCTACCGTCATTGTCTGGGCGGTCATGAAGTATGCGCTCAAGTGGACCTACGTGAGCGATCCGGTCTACCTCACCCTCCTCTTCGGCCAGCTGCTGGACGCCAGTGCAACCAGCTATGGTATCGATTTCCACCCATCAGTACAGTATGTCGAACAGCACGTTGTCGGGTCCGCCCTTATTGGCATGACCGGCACGGCACTGGTCATGTTCCCCTTAAAACTTCTCGTGCTGTTCCCGGCGGTTTACGTCATGGAGATGTACCGGAAAGAGGCGAACCCCGCATTCTGGCACCTTGTCCTGCTTGCAATGATCGTTGTCGGGTTTGCACCGGGGGTCCGGGACATGGTCCGGATGGTTCTGTATGTCTAATTTCCCGCTGACGAATGCAATTATCGTCATACTCCTCCTCTTTTTCGCCACGATCATCACAGGCTGGGTCGGGTCAGCACAGAACCCGGCCTTTGGCGAGGAACTCATGACACTCTTCGAGAAAGAGGTTGCAGGCCAGATGGACAATACCAACCCGTATGACATGTGCGTCAAGCTCTTTTTTAACAATCTCCAGGCGTGCATCCTGCTCTTTTTGGGTGGTGCAACGTTTGGGATCCTCACCATCTTCATCATGAGCATAAACGGGATCGTGATTGGTGCGATTATGGAGATCGTCCACCAGGACCACACGCCCCTCTTTGTTGCCGCAGCCCTCCTCCCGCACGGCATCTTCGAGATCCCCGCGTTCATCATCTCCGGGGCGCTCGGGCTCCTCCTTGCCCAGTCGCTGATCGCGGAATGGTACGGGAGCGGAGACTCGGCGATTGCCGCGTACTCGCAGGGACGCCTTTTTCTCGCAGTAGTCCTGCCACTGGTCGCCATCGCGGCGTGCGTCGAGGCTTTTATTACGCCGGTAGTCATACATTTAGTAGCTTAAGAGGACACAGTTATGGACGACGACGCGGGCACCCTGCCGCCGAAGCAGGACTTTTCAGGATGGTTCAACGATATTCTCTGGCGGGCCGAGATTATGGATGTCCGCTACCCGGTCAAGGGTCTTTATGTCTGGTACCCGTACGGGTTTGCGATCCGCAAGTTTGTATACAACCGGCTCCGTGAACTCCTTGACCGCGACCACCAGGAGACCCTCTTCCCCCTCCTCATCCCCGAGCAGGAGTTCATGAAGGAGGCCGAGCACATCAAGGGCTTCGAGAACGAGGTCTACTGGGTGACCCACGGCGGCACGACCCCGCTCGACGTGAAACTCGCTCTCCGGCCCACGAGCGAGACTGCCATCTACCCGATGTATGCCCTCTGGCTCCGTTCCCACGCCGACCTGCCGATGAAGTACTACCAGATCGTGAACACGTTCCGGTACGAGACCAAGCAGACCCGGCCGCTCATCCGGCTCCGCGAGATCACCTCGTTTATGGAGTCTCACACCGTCCATGCAACATGGGACGAGGCAGAGGCGCAATGCGAATACGAACTTGGCCTGACAAAAGAGTTCTACGACGGGCTCTGCATCCCGATCACCATCTCGAAGCGCCCTGACTGGGACAAGTTCCCGGGGGCCGATTATACCATTGCGGTGGATGCAATCATGCCGGGCGGCAAGACCCTCCAGATCGGCACCGTCCACCACCTCGGCACGCACTTCTCGAAGACCTTTGCGATCAACTTCGAGGACAAGGACGGCAACCAGCAGCTGGCAAACCAGACATGCTACGGGATCTCGGAACGGTGCATCGCGGCCCTCCTCAGCATACACGGCGATGACAAGGGGCTTATCCTCCCGCCGGCTGTTGCACCGGTCCAGGCGGTCATCGTCCCGATCACCATCGGGAAACGGCACGACGATGTGCTCGCAGCCGCACAGAAACTGGAAGCGGACTTAAAGGCCGCCGGGTTCCGGGTGAAGATGGATACCCGCGACATGCGGCCCGGGGCAAAGTACTACTGGTGGGAGCTCCGGGGCGTACCGCTCCGGCTCGAACTGGGCCCAAGAGACCTCGATGGCGGCAAGGTCATGGCTGTGAAGCGGACGGGCGAGAAGAGCCAGATCGAGCTGGCGACCGTATGCGATGGCGTGACAAAGGTGCTTGCCGGGATTACTGACGCGATCCGTGCAAAGGCCGAAGAGCACACGAAGTCGCACCTCTGTTCCGTGGACACGATGGATGCCCTGAACGGTGCCCTGAACGAGGGGAAGGTCGCGGTTGTCCACTGGTGCCGGGAGCGGGGATGCGGGGATGCAATCGAGGAAAAGGCGAACTCATCGATCCTTGGCACCGAGGTACGCTCGGCCTATGTCCCTTCGACAGACGGGAAGTGTATTGTCTGCGGGAAGCCGGGGAAGGCAACCCTCGTGGGAAGGACCTACTGAAGCAGGCTGAATCCCGTTTTTATTTTTTCCGGATGCTTTCGGGAATCACCCTCATACGGGTTCCTGCTTAACCCCGGTCATTTTTATTAACACAGGATATAGATATTTATGTAATTTATGAGGCGGCGATTGTGAGGGACGATTCTGACAATTTTAACGAACCCTATCTTCCGGAACGGTATAAGGAGATTGTACGGAAAAAGAAACAGGCCCGGCTCTTAAAAAAGATCGGCATAATAGCCGTTGCGGTGTTTGCAGTCATCATTGTCGTCATCCTCATCAGCGGATTTTTTTCCGGATCTCCGCAGCCGGTTCCATCCCCGACACCGACACCCGAACCAGCCGTGACACCCCGGGGGACCACAGCAGCTGCAACAACGGCTGTCACCACGATACCGGCAGCCACGCCGGTTAAGACGAATATCCTCACAACCGTCATCACAACAAAGCCGGCAACAGTCACCACCGTAATCACAACGGAGACCCCGGAACCTGTCCTGACTGCCCGGGCAGGTACTATCGTCACCCAGACAACACAAGCCCCGCAGATTACCGAAAAACAGGCGGAGGCCAATGCCCTTGTTGCATTCCCCAACCTTCCCGCGGGCAAAATGTCGGTAGAACTTATCACCGATCCCAACTTTGGGCAGGTCTGGAAATACACGCTGCGTGCCGACACTACTCTTGAAGCATCCGGCCTTATCGATGCGGAGTCCGGATCGGTCGTCACGTTCAACCGGACGATCCACGCTGGCGGACGGCCGCAGAACCCGGTGATGACCATGGGAAATGCCCGCCAGATCGCTGACAGCACCATCAACAACCGGAACAACGGAATCCTTTCGATCAACATGAGCGACGGCCGCTACATCCCGCTGGTCACCCCGGGCGGGAACGTTGCCGGGAGTTACCGCTTCGTCTACAACCGTATCATACAGGATTATCCCTGTGATGTCGACGGTTTCATTGTTTCCGTAGATGCAGTCAGCGGCGAAGTAACGGAATACGTACAGCGCTGGCAGACGCCTGACAACGCGTTCATGATCATCGAAACCCCGGTGGTAGTCCGGTACGATGCCATCTACACCGTCCAGGCAAAAGCAAAGACCCTCTACCCGTCATCCATCTCCGGGCTCTACATCCTCTCCGCCGAACGGTGCTGGAAAGACGAGCACAACCCGGCAATAACCCCGCGCCCCTCTTCTATCCCGCTGGCATGGAAGATTGTCTTCACTGATGAGACCATACGGGCAAAAGCCGGGGCCGCCCCGGCGGTCGGCTGGGTGGACACCCATTCCGGCGAGATTATCGAGTTTACGTACCAGCACTGAACGGGTACCACTTTTTTCCGGCATGCCATACCCGGCGGTCTCGTGAAGGGGGGGGTCGGGCGGTGTACTTCAGGTCCTGCACCGGACCGGCATATACCGGGGGTTATCACCGGAGAAATCAGGTTTTTTTCCCATGCGGATAGCCGGGCCGGATAAAATGTACCCGTGCGACCCCCTCAACCCCCCTTTGGTTTTTTACCATTTTTTTCATTTTTTTATAACGTAAAATACAGCCGGCACTGCATTAATGGGGGGGAGGGGGTCGCACGGGTACAAACCGGTTTGCCGGGAGAAGCCGACCCGGTACAATTTAAGGAATATGCAACCTGATCGTTTATCGACTCATTATCCTGTTCGAAATAGACAATTGTGGCATGGTGAATGATTGGATTCGCACAAACCGGCGCTGCCAGAAAAACAACGATCACCAGACAGGCAATAAAAATCCGGCATCCGGCTAATTTCACACCCAGTGTAAAATTCAATGAAATTTATGAGTTATTATTTTAATCAAGAAGAAAAAAAAGAATTCAGCACCGGTCGCACACGTACTCGACCTTGAGTGCAGTCCGGCGCATGTCACCGGTGATCTGCTTGCTGCCTCCCATAATGAACCATTTCCCGCACTTAACGCAGTGCTTGGGCCGGATTTTATCGTGCCACAGCATCGGGATCTCAAGGGTGAACGAGGTCTTTATCCAGTCCTCGGGCGGCTTCTCGGCGTTCTGCTCGTAGGTGGCTACGAACTCCATGATCTGGTGTGGCGGGACCCCGAGGTCAACGAACTTCTTAAAGACGAAGTAGTTGAAAATCAGCCACGAGAGGTCCGAGCGGTCGAGGATACCTTCGTACTCCCCGAACGACTCGTCGAATTCCTCGAGCGAGCAGCCGCAGAGCGGGCATTTGCCTCCGACTAACTCGTCAAGAAAAACCTCTTCCTGGCACCCCGGACAGGTCGTGTGCGGGGATTGCATGCGTGATGTCATTATTGCTCCGGTATTGTTTTTTTTATGAGATCGTGCTATTGGGTATTCAATCCGCGATGGGTAAAACCGTTTGTGGTATGGATTTTTAGGGTTGTTCCTAGTATTGATCGGATGGGCTGATAAGCGTATCAGTACCCGCACTCTTCCCCGATAAAAGGGTTGTGGGTGAACACAAAAAATTTTTATTCAGACGGTTCCGCGGGTTCCATGACGAGCGACCCGAAGACCACTTTCTCAAGCACCTGCGCCACGTACTTGATGTGCATTCCCTTCTCAAGGTCCTCGTTCCGGTGGATGTCCGCCCAGACCTGGAGACGCATTAAGGAGAACCGGAAATGGTCGAGCGTTTCGTCATCGAGTTTCATGGCCTCGCGGTAGATTGGTTCGAGCAGATCGGGGAAGGTAAGCGGGTCCTCCAGGGAGGTAATGATATCCTTGTACACGGGGAGAGGCTTTTCCGTTCCGGTGAGAATCCGCGCATAGTCCATGCGTTATCCCTCGGTGACCCGGATGAGTTCTTCCATGACCTTGTTTACGCTGTTCCACGTCGCACTCTCACCACGGCGGATGATGAACGGGCGGCCTTCGTCGCCGGCTTTCCGCATCTCGATATCGAGAGGGATGGAACCGAGGAACGGGACCCTGAGTTCATCGGCGAGCTTCTTACCGCCACCCTTCCCGAAAAGCTCAATCTCCACACCGCAGTGGGGGCAGAGCATCCCGCTCATGTTCTCGACAATACCGATTACCGGCAGGCCGAGCTTCTCGATGAACTTTGCCGACTTCATCGCATCGAGCGTTGCAACATCCTGCGGGGTGGTCACAATGACTGCACCACGGACATTGGGGGCGAGCTGGGCGATCGTGAGCGCCTCATCGCCGGTACCGGGCGGGAGGTCAACGACAAGGTAGTCAAGCGATCCCCAGTTCACTTCGCCAAGGAACTGCTGGATAGCCGCCATCTTCATCGGCCCGCGCCAGATGATGGGCGTGCTCGTGTCGGGAAGCAGGAAGGCCATGGAGATGACCGAGAGGCTGCCGGTAACCCGGACGGGCTCAATATGATCACCCATCACCTGGAGCTTGTGGTCCTCGATCCCGAGCATCTTGGGGACATTGGGGCCGTGCATATCGAGGTCGAGGAGCCCGACTTTTTTACCGTGGCTCGAGAGGGCATAGGCAAGGTTGACGGAGACTGTTGACTTCCCCACCCCGCCTTTCCCGGAAAGGACCATGATGACGTGCTTTACATCGATATCTGCTTTCGGCGGCAGGCCGGCCTGCCCCTTCTTTGCCGAGGAACAGGAGGAGGCCGTCTTGCAGCTGGAACACTCGCTGTTGCACTCCTCATCTGCCTGTTTCTTCTTGGTGTCTTTCTTTGCCATGGGATACCTCAAAATGAAAAATTATACTCTGTACTCTCATAAGGTATGCTCATAAGACAATAAAGATGCAGGGATCGGAACAAAGGTCAGAGAACCGCGGCGATAAAAAGAACGGACAGCGGATTATTTTCCCCATACCCGCTCACCGGAGGAAGATGACAATATCCCCGGAATTCTGTTCCGCATGCGTCTCCCCGGTCGCTGCAGGGATGCTGTTCTGCAGCCAGTGCGGGCAGCCGGTGGTCGTTCAGGGCACTACCACACCTGCCCCACAACCTCAGCAGCCGGCCACTCCGGCTCCTGCTGTCAGGTCAGGAGTGCAAGTCAGGCTGAATGGTAAGGAACATTCATTTATTATCCGGCACCCCCATGGAAGGTACTATGGAACCGCTCATCGTCTCGCTGGATTTCCTGGAGTTCCCCCCGACCAACACCTGCGACGGGGAGAACCTCTCTCCCGCCATCCGGCTGAAAGGCCTGTCCGCTGCATCGGTTGCGGTCATGGTCTTCAACCCGTTTGAGAAGTCCTGCTGTTCGTTCACGCCCTGGCTCTGCTGGAACCTCCCGCCGCTCCCGGTCATTCCGCCCGGAATCCCCCGCGAGGGTATAACCAATTCACCGGTTACCGCGGTGCAGGGAATAACCGATTACGGGACGATCGGGTGGAGCGGCCCCTGCCCCCCGCCGGGCAGCATGATCCGGTACCAGTTCAGGGTGTACGGGCTCGATACCATGCTCGATCTTCCGGCAGGATCGGACAAGCACGCCCTGGTCGCTGCCATGAAGGGACACGTCATCCAGTATGGCGAGACCGTTGCTCTCTGTTCCCGGTAGGATTGATCACACAACTGCCGTCCACTATATTTTTAAGTGGCCGGCACATTATCCTTCCAGTATAAAGGGATCATTATGGAAAAACTCAGCGTCCAATTAGATTTCATGGAGTTCCCTCCGGCACATACCTGCGAAGGGGGGAACATATCCCCCGCAATCACGGTCGAGGGGCTCGATTCGAGTACCCTTGCTATCATGGTCTTCAACCCATCCAAACGGGAAGTCCTGTCCTACTGCGCCTGGCTGATCTGGGATTTGCCGGCCACCAAAACGATCCCCGCAGGGATTTCTGCCGGCAAAAAGGTCACCGAACCGATCTCTGCCCTCCAGGGGATCAATGACGCTGGCGTGAACGGGTACACCGGACCCTGCCCACAGCCCGGCGAGATGCACCGCTACCTCTTCAGAGTCTATGCACTCGATGATTTTCTCCAGATCCCCGGGGGTTCAACAAAAACCGCACTCCTGTCCGCCATGCACGGCCATATCCTCCAGTACGGGGAGACGGAGGCCGTTGCATCGAAACCGGTCAATCCCAGGCAGATTTAACAGCGCAGAAACGCAGGCAATCCTCACGCCGGTCCCGCCAGGATCCTGGTACGGCAGCATTAAGGGATCAGGAAAAAAACCTCTTTTCACATGAACCCGGTGGAGGATCATCAAAGGGTACTTGAGCCCGGCAGGTTCTTTGCTATCCGGTCCCTGATCGGCAGGCAGGAAGCACTGCTCTCGCCCCATGCTACGATCAGCGCCGATGCGATACGCAGACATAACCGGATCAGGGAAGATATCCGGACACCCTATTCACGGGACGCCGACCGGATCATCCATACCCGCGCCTATTCCCGGTATATCGACAAGACCCAGGTCTTCTACCTGATCGAGAACGACCATATCACCCACCGGGTCATCCACGTCCAGCTGGTCTCAAGGATTGCCCGTACGATCGGCCGGTCCCTCCGGCTTAATGAGGACCTGATTGAGGCGATTGCCCTCGGTCATGATATCGGCCATATCCCCTTCGGGCACTTCGGGGAGACCTGCCTCTCCCGGCTCACGGAGAAGTACGGCATCGGGAAGTTCCGCCATAATGTCCAGAGCGTGCAGTTCCTTGACCGGATCGAGGACTGCGACCTTACCCTGCAGGTGCTGGACGGCATTCTCTGCCATAATGGCGAGGCGGATGACGTCAGGATCCGCCCGGTACCCTGCCCGGACTGGGCAGCATTTGATAAGAAAGTACAGGACGCAACCGGCGAGTCCATTCCCTTAAGACCCGCTACACCCGAAGGGTGCGTTGTCAAGTTCGCCGATACTATTGCCTATATCGGCCGCGACATCCAGGACGCCCGGGAGATTGGCCTGATCGATGACACCACGCCGCTGCCCGGGAAGGCGACCAGTGTCCTCGGAGCCACGAACAGCGAGATCATCAACACGCTCATCTACGATCTTTTAGAGAACAGCGATACCGGAGAGGACTGTTACATCTCGTACAGTAAAGAGACCGAAAAAGCACTCATTGCACTACGGCAGTTTTCCCGTAAAAATATCTACGACAATGAAAAACTCACAGCCGAACGGTATAAGATCGAACAGATGTACTCCACCCTGTTTGCAACCTGCCTTAGCGACCTTGAGAAAGGTAACCGGTCAGCGAGAATTTATACGGATTTCATCAACACCGACTGGACCAGCAGGGAATACCTCAGTACAGCAACCCCGGCAGAACTGGCCCGGGACTATATCGCCGGGATGACCGACCGGTATTTTGCCCGGAGATTCGAGGATTGTGTTATCCCGCGCCGGGTGGACCAGCGGTTCACCTGATGCTCTAAGCACCTTCAGTCGTACTTCCCTTTTGGCCGGTGCCAGCCGGTAAAACCACAGTAGAAACATCCGTCGCCATCACAGTGCGGGCAAATTTTCTTCGGTGCTTCCACGAGGACACTTCCGGTTTTATTGCAATATGTGCAGCCAGCACCTTCGCAATGGTTGCAGGGAGCCGGTTCATATTTTTTATCAGGTTCTGCCATTGAATACACACCTCAAACCTATTCAGAGATACCAGCACGACCCGGCCATCGCCTATCCTTCATCTTCATCGAGATACCCGGCCAGAGCATCCAGCAGCTCGCCGGCAGACTGGTAGCGGCGGGCCGGGTCTTTTTCAAGACATTTCAGGATGATCTTCTGGACCGCCTCGGCATCGGGGTTGTATTCTGAAGGGGGGGTTGGCTCATCCCGCAGGATGGAATTCCCGACCTCGACAATACTCTCGCCTCCGAACGGGATCGAACCGGTCACCAGCTCGTAAAAGACGACTCCCAGCTGGTAGATATCCGTGTGTTCGCCGGTCCGGCCGAACTCGGACGGCGAGACCTGCTCGGGGGCAGCGTACGAGAGCGAGAACCCGGCAATGCTCGATTTTTTTACGTCAGCAGCCAGCACCTTGCTCATGCCCCAGTCGGTGATCTTGGGCACCACATCCTCCGTTAAGAGGATATTGTGAGGCTTGATGTCGCGGTGGATAAACCCGTGCTGGTGGGCATACTGGAGACCGGCTGTAATACCCTGGACGATATGTACTGCTTTCCAGACAGGCAGGGGCTTCTCCAGTGCTTCGAGTGAACCGGGCACGAACTCCATCTCCACGTAGGGGACCGGGAGGATGTTGACCGCGGTGACCTCCACGATATTCTTGTGCATCAGGGTCTCCCATGCCGCGATCTCGTTGAGGAAACATTTCCCCGTTGTTTCATCGAAGCTGATCGGGATCTTGACCGCCACAATTATTCCGTCGGTCTTGCGGCGGGCAGAAAAGACCCAGGCAATGCCTCCCCGGCCAACATAGTTGATTTCCGTATACTTGCTCTCAAGTTCGCGGGGGAAGTAGTTCTTCTGTTCAGGAGCCGGCGTGATCGCCGGGGGTTCCAGGTTATCGGGGTGTGCGGTCCGGGGGACGTGGTTTGCCGGGCCGGGAGACCGCGAGCGATCGGCCACTACCGTCCTTAATACACTGGCCGCTTTCGTGGTGAGCGGTACGGTTGCCGCAGCACCTGCCCGTGCTACCTGCGTTGTTTTCCGGGTCAGCCCGGTTATCGCGGTCTTCAGCCCATCAGTTATTTGACGGGCAAGGGGGACCTTATCGGGGGTCGCATCGCCGTCGGGTTCACCGGCGGGTTCCCCGTTCTCCCTGACGGTCCGGGTCACCTCACCGGGACTCTCCGGCCCGCCCTCTGCCGGGGGAATCACATCTCCGGTTGCAGGAGGGGGCACCAGGTCCTCATGGTTCCTCCGTCGCATCACGAACAGGCCGGCACCGGCTCCAATGACAAGGAGAACGGCAAGCAGGACGAGGTATCCGGTCGGGATATTTGTTCCCGCAGGGGATTCAGGACTGACGGTCCGCTGAGGGGAGGTCGTTATCGTGGAGACCGAAGTCGTTTCCGTGGTGTTGATACCGGAGGTTCCCGGTTTTCCCGGGGTTATTGTAAGTGCAGATGAGGGCACGACAGAAACGCTGGTATAATACTCCGTCGAGTCCATCAGGGGGAATGCATCGATGATATTCTGGCCGGATTCAAGGACGGCCTTGGGATTGCCCCCGATCGTGATCGTATAGGGAGCATCCCCGATCCCGTCCCCGTTACGGTCTTTTCCCCTGAAATCGCTCCAGTAGTTACCCATCCGGCTCTGTTGTTTCTGGCCGAGATAGGTGTATGATAAGGTATCCACCGAATTCCACTGGGAAGTGGCGCTCTTCGAAAGCACGTTCTGGTTGTTGATGAAATTGTTGCGGTTGATCCTGTTCGAGAGCGAGAACCCGTCAAGGGAAATACCGACGGTATTTTTCGTTACGGAATTGTATTCAATATCATTGGATACCGATCCTTCGAGGAAAATACCGGCCCGGCCGTTATCCGAAATATTATTCCCGGCAATCGTGCTCCGCTGGGAAGAGATGAGGGAGATGCCCTCGCCAAAACCACGGACCGTGTTCTTCCGCAGGGTATTGTCACTGGATGCTACGCGGATACCGGTGAAGAGCGAGCCGTTCCGGATGACAAAGTGCTCCACAGTACAGCCATCCACCCGGATATCAATGCCATTGCCTTTCCCTGACACATCGATAACCGGGAGTCCGCCGCCGCTGTCCACCCCCATAAGGGTGATCCTGTGGTTTAAGGTTACGGTCTCGAAATAGGTCCCGCTCTCGACAAAGATGGTATCCCCGGAGGATGCCCAGTCAACGGCCTCCTGGACAGAGACAAATTCCGCTCCCGCCGGTGCCACGGTATGTTCGGCAGCTGCCACCGGTGTGCCGCATACGCTCAGAAGAAGCAGTAAGGCGAGCGTCAGCGTGCTGATAAAACGGGATTGCGGCATCATGAGATGTTTCTTTTTTGGGACCCCAGAAGATCCCTTCCATGATTAAAAAGTAAGGTTCGCTGTAAAGAGACTATAATATATCTCATTACTCCTTGGGAAGGATAACCAGGCACCGTACCCCGGAAACACCTTTCGCGAGCTCGAGAAGATCGCCGTCATGGAGGAGGGTTCGCGTGTTCTTTTCAACGCGTTTGTTGTTCAGCTGGGTCCCGCCAGTACTTCCACAGTCCTCGACATACCATGCATCCTTGTCGTGAACAATCCTGCCATGGGGCTTGGATACGCGGGTGACCACCGAGTAACTCTCGGAAAGGACGATATCCTCTCCCGGGCGGTATACAGCGCGGCTTGCCGGGTCGATCCTGCCGATATTCACTGACTCGTTCTTTAAGAGGAACACCTTGCCATCATCCGACCCGCCAAGGACAATGACCGCGGGAACATCCCCGAGGACTTCGCGGTTGAGCGTGCTTTTAACTTCGTCAAGCCTCCGCGATATCTCGCTTCCCATGACCTGGACCCGCGTATTGGAGAAGAGGCCGAGGTTACGGATGATTGCCTCAAGCCCCCCGGGCACCAGTGAATATTCCCAGACAGGATGGATCCCTTTTGACGTGGGGGCGCCAAGGCCGGCCTCTTTTTTGATGACACCGATGCTCAGGAGCTTGTCAAGATGCTTCTTGGTATTCTCATAGCTGGTCTCGATCTCGCGCGAGATCGAACGGGCATCACGGGGCTTCTTCTCAAGGAATTTTAAGATCCTGAGCCGGGCGCTGCTCGAGAGAACATCGAGATATTCGGAGAGTTCCTCAAGCGAGTCTGACTCTTCGTGGATTATGATTGTCGGGGATTTGTCTGCAGGGTCCATTGCGCTACACCAGAAATTGCAATAGTACTAACATAATTGTTACTAGCATCACAAGATAATGTTGTAACGGTTTAAATTCTCTCCCCGGATGCATCCCGGTGGTTGCACCATGTAACCCCGGAGTTATATCCTGCAACCCGGGTTATTTGGGTAATTTATCTGCTTTTCAAAAAGACATTAGTATCAGGTGATACACGAGCCTATTTCGGCGTGTCACCGACCCACGCAAATTTCTTCAAAGGAGTAACGACGAATGGACCTGGGAAAAATCATGATTGGGATCGCACTGGTTATGCTCTCGATAGGCATGCTTGTCTCGCCTTCGGGTGCATCCACATGCGATTATTCCTGCACGGTTGGGTGCGGGAGTACCTTTTCCTCCGCAGATGCCACGGTGACCCCATACTCACCACAGGAGCGGGAAACCCCCGCTGGATGCATGGCATTCATCTGCGTGTATACCAATCTTGGGAGCGCACCATGACACTCCTTATCCCTGCCACCGTTGTTTCCTTTGGGAAAAAGCCACGCACCCGTATGAACGATGACCACTCCATGCACATCCCCGGTATCTCCTCACACAGGAATGTGAACAACAGCAATATGCGGCCCGGTCCCGGTGCAATTCTGTACCGGCATTACTCCGGACTTGCTCTCACTCCAGAGTACAGGGGGACGCAATCCCCCCTGTAATCATACACCAAGCCAATACTATTTTTTTTTGTCGATAATGCGACAATGCGTAACGGATAACCTGTTTACGTGGTTATTCAACGAACCATAATAAGACGACAGACGTGACGATCCTTCACCAGTACCAGCGCGACCGGACAAAAAACGGGTTTCCGGGCCGGGAAAGCAGGGCCGGAATAAAAGGGGATCAGTATTTTTTCATGCCGCGAAGGGCACAGCAGGTCCCGATAATCCCCAGTGCCAGAACTGCCGGAAGAGCGCCAGTGGGAGACTGGGGCGTCATTTCCGTGGGGGGGAGAGGAGTTGGCAGCGGCACCTGGGTCTTCTTTGTGGTAACAACAGTTACCGGGGTCTCCGCGGGCAAAGTTGTGAAGGTAGGTTCGGAAGTTACCGAGAGGTCGGGTTTTGTGAGCCTGACATTATCGATATATCCCTTTGCATAGGCATACATTCCGCCGTAGTCCCCGCGGGAGCCGAGGTAGATATGGTTCATATCCCGCATGCTTTCAGTTGTTACAATGAAATAACCCCAGATCTCGTTCCCGCTTGCCTTGTCGCTGACGCGCATGGTGGTTGTCCCCGAATCGTCACGATAGTCCACGGATACATGGTAGGTCTTGTTCAGTTCGAACCTGACCGTAGAACCCTTGTATGCTTTGGAACCGCTTGTCAGATCGTCATTGGACTGGCTGTTCACTTCCTGCTGCTTGCTCCCGACCGTGACCAGGTGCAGCGACATGATATTGTCATGCTTCCCGTTCGAGAACATGGTGATGACATTCGGGCCTTTGTTGAAATCCATCTCCGCCCCGGTCAGGCCGAAACGGAACGTGGCACCGTCATCGACACGTTCGAGGACTACATCGTATTCGAAGGTGAAGGAACCATCCATGTTTGGTATCGTAACGTATGCGTAATTGCCCGTGGCGGGCTCGATGGAAAAGTGGTACCTTCCCGTGGCCGGATCCCAGTAGTCGGACGACGGGCTGTTGGTTGTCCAGCGGGGATCGGATGAGAAGGGGGTCTGGTAGATTACTTTCTGGGGCGTACTGTCATCACTTACAGCCTGTACGGGGAGTACCGTAAAAAACAGGCAGACGACTACAAAGAGACTGATGCACACGGTTCGCGGCGACATTGATAATTTATCCGGTTCTGGACCTTAAAATCCTCTCTGGTCTGACAGGATGCCGGCCTAAATGGGGGATAATCCGGCGCATGACAGGGTGCAGCAGGGTCCCGGCTGTCGTGTACGTGACGGGCATTGCCCGGTTCAGAACAGAGAATTCCGGAAGCCGGAAGCGCTGCACAGGCACCCACCGGGACCCGGGGAGGAGAGCATGATATTTATGTCAAAATCACGCAATAGTTAGAGAGCACAAGAAATCTGTACGCGATAATAGTCTAGCGGTAGGACAGGAGCTTCCCAAGCTTCTAACCCGGGTTCGATCCCCGGTTATCGCATCAAAGCCTATGGACTCGGAACCTGAACGATCAGCAATTCGGATCATTACGGAGAACCGCCGGGGGGTCCTGCGGGACATAGCCACGGTTGTTGCCGACCACGAGGGCAACATCGTGATGATCAACCAGGAGCTGTTCGATTCCGGCCCCTATTGCGGGATGGCCGAGCTCTATTTTGAGTACGATTGCGGCCCTGCCGAGGACCATGACCACCTGCTCAAAGACCTCAACAACATCGATTCCGTTAAAGACGTAAAAGGGTACAGGCCCTTTGGCCACATCTTCGGCTCGCGGGTCATTATCATTGGCGGCGGGGCACAGGTGGCGCAGGTAGCAGTCGGTGCAGTCAACGAAGCGGACCGGCATAATATCCGGGGGGAGCGAATCTCGGTGGATACCATCCCGCTCGTTGGTGAACAGAACCTTGCGTTGGCCGTGGATGCGGTTACACGCCTGCCCCGTGCATCCATTCTCGTGCTTGCCGGCTCGCTCATGGGCGGGAATATCACCAAAGCGGTGGACCGCGTCCGGGAAGCAGGGATCCCGGTCATTGCGCTCAAGATGGCAGGCACTGTCCCCCAGCATGCGGACCTTGTGGTGACCGACCCAATCCAGGCCGGGGTCTTTGCGGTTATGCACATCAGCAGCAAGGCGGTCTTTGACATCAACCGGGTCCGCGGGCGTGAGTTTTAACAATGGACCGTCTCGAAAAGGCAGTTTCTGTCCTGATGCATGACGGCCTCGTTGTTTACCCCACGGAAACAGTCTACGGGCTTGGCGCTGATGCCTTTTCCGATGAGGCGATCCAGAATGTGTACGACGCAAAGCAACGCCCGGTCGCGATGCCGGTCTCGATAGCCGTCTCTGACTTTGATATGCTCTATGCCATTACCCGCGTTGCGCCGGAAATGGAGGCATTCCTGACAACATTCATGCCGGGACCGGTGACCGCCCTGCTCCCTGCGCGCAATACCGTGCCGGCAATCCTGACGGGCGGGACCGGCCTGATCGGAATCCGGATGCCGGCCCATGACCTTGCCCTGCAGCTGATTACAAAGTTCGATGCACCGATCACCGCAACGAGCGCCAATCTGCACGGTGCAAAGGACCCGGTCATTCCGGCCGAGTGTACTGTACCGTACGAGTTTTTGATCGATGGCGGAAGGCTGACCGGTACCCCGAGTACGGTAGTCGACCTGACACAGAGAAAGGTTCTCCGGGCCGGTGCGGACATTGACCGGGTGGCAAAGTTTCTTTTGACAATGTGAGGTTTTTGTATGATGCCGGTGCGCCTGCGTGATTTTATCGAAGACAAGGATGGCTGGCTGTATGCCGTCTCAACCTATGACAATGCGGAGTCGGCCGGCTGCGTACTCCGGTACGTACCGGACGAGAACGGGGAACGCGTCAATGCTTCCGGCGATCGTTATAACAAGTACGATTTCGAGGATGCCTATGCCCTCGTTACGGCAAGGAAACCGCAGTATGCCGGGCTGCTCCACCGGGTGCCGTACGGCGATGTTACCCGGGTGCTCAAACCCGACCTTGATATCGGCCGGATAGCACGGGACCATCCCCGCGTGCAGAAACTGCTCGACATCTTCCGTCTCCCGCAGGGCACGGTCGGCTGCACCGGTTCGCTCCTCTGCAATCTTGCGAACGAGGGCTCGGACATCGACATGGTGGTGTACGGGAAGCACTGGTTCACCGCCCAGAAACTCGTGGAACAGGGGATACGGGACGGCAGGGTCGAAGGACTCTCGGAGGATATGTGGCGCCGGGTCTACGAGAAGCGCAAGCCCGAGATCTCGTATGAAGAGTTCGTGCTCCACGAACAACGGAAATTCAACCGGGGCCAGATCGAAGGGACGTATTTCGATATCCTCTACACCCGTTCCTATGACGAGATTAAGACCGCCCCCTCCGGGAAAGGGACCGTGCTCGGGAAGCAAACGATCGTTGCACAAGTGAAGGACGCCTCGCTTGCGTTCGACAACCCTGCGATCTATGAGGTCGAGCACGAGTCCGTATCCCGCGTCCTCTCCTTCACGCATACCTACAGCGGGCAGGCACTCGCAGGCGAGACCATTGAGGCCTGCGGGGTGCTGGAGCAGCACGGCAGCGAGCGCTGGCTGATCATCGGCACCACCCGGGAAGCCCGGGGCGAGTATATCGTGTCGAAGACACTGCTTCAGCAGTGAAACTGGATTTATTTTTTACAGAGATTTTTACAGAGATCATTAAGGTTCCAGATCCAGAACGCTTCTGGGGGAGACTGATAATCCTTAAGGGAACTGCAGTCTGGAGAAGTGCCGTCCGGCTCTTCGACAAATCAATCCCAAAAATGAATCTGGATAATGATATCAGATCCTGTATTCGAAGAACCCTGGTGAGTTCTTCGGTATGAGAGGGGGATCACCCAAAAAAAACAGAGAGTGCAATCAGTTGATCGCAGTCCCTTCCATCACGGCATTCTCAGTGACATCAAACGTCTGTCCGCTCCCCTCGATGCGGTACTGCCCTTCTGCCTTAACACCGTAGGGATTCCCGGTGGTTGAGTAGGGGACGATGAATTCACCGTTTACGCTCTCCTGCCGGTAGGTGAAGTGGCGGCCGGTATCGGTCACAACAGGCAGGCTGATGACCCCGGTTCCTTTGATATGCGCACCCTTCACGTACTCGAAAACCTTGACGAATTTCACGTTGAGTGTTTTGGAATCGTAGACATTCGTCGGGGACTCGTGGACCAGCCGGTAATGGCGGAGGGCGGGGACCGTATCCGCCGGCCGGTTAAGATCGTAACTGAACACACCAGCCTGAGTGCCGGAGGGGGTACTGGTATTGAACTGGCTGGCCTTCTGGTACGCATCCGTGGCATTCATCCTGCCACCACTGGACATGACCGGGAGGCGCGTGCCGGAGAAGTCTGCATAGGTATATTCAGCGTAATAGACGGTGGATGGTTCCGTCATCGAACCGTCGAAATTATGCAGGCGCGAGACCATGGTGAGATAGTAATCCTGGCGAAGGAGCATGGCCGGTTCGTACTGCGTCCCGCTGTTACCAATCCGGACATAGAACGTCCTGGCAAAGGGTTCAACACCAGCCGTACTGTTGAACCACGTCGCCATGGCATGGAACTTCCCGGTCATGATGTCGTCCATGAGAATATCGGTCACAACGTACCGGGTACCATCATGATCAAGGATCCGGTTAGCGGTATCCTCGTCAGTTGCAACGAAATACGCGGCCGAGCCATTGGGTCCCGCGACACCCTGCTGGAACGGGTTGGCATTGGGGATCCGCTTTGCAATGTAGGTGATCATGTGGCCGTAATCCCACCAGGACATGACGCCATAGGACTGCGCCGGGTAGCGGAAGGTCTGCGGGTCATATATTTCCAGGTAGTCCATCCCGGTCTCCGGCGTATTGTTCCCCATCCAGACAAGGGACTCTTTCCAGTCGGAGATCATCTGGGGGCCAACGCCGGACATCCGGGCATAGGAATCCGAAACAGATGAGTAGACAAAGAGGACGGCAAGACCGATAACGAAGAGGGTAATAGCAGTCCTGATCTGTGCAGATGAAGAGGCAGAACCGGATTGTTTCTTTGCATGCTTTGCCGGTTTTTTCCGGGAGGATGTGCCGGCATTCTGCCCGCCAGTTCCTGCCTCACCGCCATCCTGCGGGAGTTGTGATCCGGACACGGGCTGATTGCGCCATATCAGGTCAATGGCAAAACTCACGCAGATAGCAGAAAGAAGTGCAATGCAGATTGCGAGATAATACTCGTACCGCATATGCTGCCATGTCGAGAGGAGCATGACGAGTGCCCAGACAAGAGCGAAGATATGGTGGGGGTGCTCTTCACGGAAATTACGGTACAGGATGACAAGGATTCCACCGGCCATCAGCAGGAGCCCGTAGTTGAAGGAGAGCCATGCATGGTCGATTGACCATCCCATGGCTTCCTGGACTGTATTCGTTATCGCCTGCTGCCCGAAGAACGCGTACAGGTTGTAGACGAACAGGTTATAGAGCGACGGGCTCAGGACAAACAGGAGTACGGCAAGGAGTATACCGGCGCCGGCGAGAACGCCGGGGTAATAATACCACTTCTTCCCGCGGAGGATGTGCGCAAGATACCAGAGAAGGATCGTGCCGCCAATGAGCCCGAGGTATGCAAAAATATGGCCGATGGAATAACTTGCAAGGTCAACGTACGTGGTTTTCAGGCCGAATATGAGCAGCCCGGCTGTTGCCACAAGGAAAGTTGTAACGTTGATGACAAGGAGGTAATCCCCGGGCCGGCCGCGGGAAAAATCAAAAATAAACTGGACGCACGTGAAAACGGCCACGATCATCGCAAAGAGGATCATGGTCGGCATCACGAAGAGGCCCAGCAGGTAGGTAATACCGCAGAGGAGGGAGAGAAGAAGCGTCCGCTGGTAACTGCCGATATCCTTAAAGTCGATCTTCCGGTCTTTCTCCACCAGAAGGGTATAGCCGTATGTCAGGCAGAAGATGGTCGAGAACAGGACTTCTGCAATATGGTGGTCGATATACCCGTAAAAGGAGACGGTGAAGAACTGCCCGCAGATGATCGCAGTGAACCCGGATGCAAGGAGCCCCGTTTTCCAGTCGCCGAATACCCGGCCCGCGTAATACATAACAACTACCGTTGCCGCAGCCAGGAGGGGCGGGACGAGAAGGGCCGCCGAGATGATCTCCGGGCGAGCAGAGGCGCCGGTTACGAGACAGAAGACCGAGAGAAGGATGGTGAAGAGGGGGCCCCAGTAGATAGTTGTACCGGTCGGGTACGTGGTCATCGGCTCGAACCATGCATACCCGGGGAACTGGGTGAGCATCACCTCGACCTGCCGCAGGTTGTACATCGGGTCATCCATGGCCACCATGTCGAGGATATCCGTGTGACCCACGGTGAACATGGGGAGGAGGCGGATCCAGAGCGCGAAGAGGGCAAAGAGAGCAACGAGTGCTGCTATACCGTATTTCCCATAAGTTTTCCAGTCAGACTTGAGCATGATTCCACCAGGACCGGATAAAAATACCGATCATTCTTTGGATAAAATTCACTGAAAAAATTGGTTTGTACCTACATAAACCCGCTGAACGGGTACCTGGGGCTGCTGTCTCTGGCCCGGGTCTGAAGGGCTGCGGGCATCAGGCAGTGCCGGCAGCGGCAGGTTTCACGGCATACATCCGTGATACCACCCTGCTGACCGGCCGGTACCACACCTCAACCGGGTCTCCATACTGGTCCGGGAGATATTCCTGCAGGGGCAGAAAACCGAACTTTTTCAGGATATGCTGCATGATCGGCCGGGGCATCACGACCCGGACATCATAACCCCGGTCCAGCCAGCCGCGGATCAGGGCCTGCGTATTGCCCCTGTCGCGGGAACGGGAGATGATATAGTGGAGGTAGAGCCGGCTGCCGGTCTTTTGTTCCAGCCAGCCGGAGAAGAGCTCTTCGGTAAATCCCAGTGCGTCGCCTTCTGGTGTTCCGGTCTCAATGCGTTGTTCTGTCATGGTCAACCTTTCCGTTTATGCCGATCATGACCATTGCAGAAACCATCTTAAAAGGGAGGTGAGGGGACGTAGTGAAAGTGAACCGTGCGGACCTGTCATGAGGGTTGCCTGGGGGGTCGGACGGTGTACCCCGGTTCCCGCCCACAACGGAAGGAACCGTACGTTATCTTCAGGAAAATCCGGTTTTTCCGGGCCCGGCTGCTTCCAGGATTGCCAAAGTACACCGCCCGACCCTCCCTCACCATTCCGGGATACGGGACAAAAAATCGCTGTTTTTACGAGAAAGACCTGGCGGTTGGCCCGGCAAAACCGGGGGAGGGGGTCGGGCGGTGTACTTTGGTTTTCCCCCAGACAACTACGGTGCCCGGCCTGCAGATATGACCGGCACTATTGTACAGCAAAAGCAAAAACCGCCACGTATTAACAGGCAGGAAACCTACCACCTTGTATGGCGGCGAAAACCGCATTCAAGACCACGCTCATCGCACCCTGCGGTATGGACTGCGCAATCTGCATGGCATTTCTCCGGGAGAAGAACCGGTGCGGGGGGTGCTTTTCAGCGAACTGTATGTGCAAAAGGAACTGCACCATTTTTTCCTGCGGGAATGTGCATGGCAGGTACCACCATGACTGCGGGGCGTTCCCCTGCCGGCGGCTGAAACAACTTGATAAGCGCTACAGTACGAAATACCACATGAGCATGCTCGACAACCTTGCGGCAATTAAAAAAGACGGTATACGTGCGTTCGTCAAGACCGAGCGGGAACGGTGGACCTGCAAGACCTGCGGGGGAACGATCGATGTCCATCACCATCGCTGCTCGGAGTGCGGGAAGGAGCCGGAGTAAGACCGTATTGGATCAGACTGCACCCGTTAAAGCAATTCTGAAAAAAAACAGGGTTTTTTTAAAAAGGCCGGTGCCTGCGGTTTCAACGCCGCATCTTCATAAGCAGCCGCAGGATCTCCAGGTAGAGCCAGACCAGCGTAACGAGCAGCGCAAACGCACCATACCATTCAAGGTACTTTGGCGCACCATGCTCGACCCCTTTTTCGATATAATCGAAATCAAGGATGAGATTGAGCGACGCAATCACCACGACAAAAAGGGAGAACCCGATCCCAAGGAGCCCGCTCTCATGAATAAACCCTACCGGCCTGCCAAAGAAACCAAGCACAATATCCGCCAGGTAGAGAAGCATGATGGCCCCGGTTGCACCGATAACCACGAGCCGGAACTTCTCGGTTACCTGGATCAGCCGCGTGGAAAACACGATCAGGAGCAGGAAAAACACCCCGAAGGTAAGGATTACTGCCTGGACTACGATACCGGGATATGCCGCGTCCATAAACCCGGAAATACCTCCGAGAAAAACCCCTTCGAAGAGTGCATAGACCGGGGCGGTGAACGGAGACCATTGCTGCCTGAAGATGGTGATGAGCGCGACCACAAACCCCCCAATCATTGCCGGAAGGAGGAACGGGAGCACGACTGCATAGTTCTCCCAGACAAGGGCTGCGGAGATGAGAACCAGGGCGAGGAGGAGCAGGGTCTTATTGATCGTACCCTGGATGGTCATCAGGTTATCCGTATCTGAAAGGAGGGAGCGATAGAATATGTCGTCCCGGAGTGCTGGATTGGAAGAGCGATCCATGGTGTACCTCAGTAATGATCGAGCCTGGTTGCTGGTCTCAGGAGAACAGCCTGCCGTTGTCCAATGGGGATTCCGCCAGGATGTTAATAGTACCTGTTTTATGCAGAATTGATTTATGATTTGCGTTGTATCCTGATTCAGGTCCTATCCGGTCTGGCACACGGGGGCCCGAACGCAACTGTGCGATGATAATACCTCACAGCAACTCGATCAGCCGGTGCCCGCGGGTGCTCTCGCATTTCGCGATATGTTTGCAGCGGACACAGGGGGCATTGAGGGGGTGAGCGGGGACATCGCCGTCGTGGATAGCGCGTATTTTATGCAGGGCGGCAATCAGCTGCCGGCGGTCCCGGGGCTGGACGGTATGGAACCGCGAAACGCCGTCCGGGATATATTCCACATGGCCGCCGGTCACTTCTTTACCGGTCATCTCCTCGAGGCAGAGGGCAATCGTTGCAATCCGCAGCCGGTCGACCGCATAGGTGCCGGATGGCATCGCGCCCGCAGCCCGGACAATAGAGAATGTTCCGTCGGGTAAAATCCGGTCGATCATGCCGGAAATCCCCTGTTTCTCCGAATGCACCCGTACATCAGTCTCCTGATCGGGCTGCCACTCACGCTTGTTGCAGGCAGTGATGCAGAGGTCGAGAAATTCATGGAGGGAGACATCGATCTCCGGGCGGACAACCATGATCTCGGCCCAGATCACCTCGGCGTCGAGCGGGTCGCCAAGGTGGTAGGAGAGCTGCTTGCAGACCGCGTACCGGTCGGACTCAACGAACGGGTCTTTACGTTCATAATAATACCGGACCGGACAGGTATGGGCCCGGACAAGGTCCGAGATGGTAACGTGTTTTGCAGGAGCCGGCATAGGTATTTCCTGCAATAGTGTTTGGAGACAGGCAAGATTATACTTACGAAAGTGAATTCCCTGTCCCGGGAGACATGAACAGTTTTCTACCCCCACGACCAACGGATCAGTATGACTGCCCAGGAAATTTCGGTCAATATCCCCCCCACGCTCGATCCGGTGTACAGCAACATGATCCAGATCGCGTATAAAGACGACGAATTCACGTTCATGTTCCTCCACCAGCTCCCGCAGGTGAACCAGGCCCGGGCCAAGGCTATCGTCTCCATCACGCCCTCCCATGCAAAGAACCTGCTCGGCGTGCTGACCAAGACCGTCGCGGACTACGAAAGCAAGTTCGGGACAATCTCCCCAAAAGAGAGTCCCGGTAAAGAGAACGTAACCGCGCTCAGCGGGTATTCATAATTTTTTTAAGGCATAGATTTTATTAGCGCAAACACCGATATTGTGAGGTATCGCGCCGCCGTGGCTTAGCGGTATAGCGGCTGATTCGTAATCAGCAGGTCGGGGGTTCAAGTCCCCCCGGCGGCTCTTTTCATTTCCCTGCACCGGTCAGCGAGAGGTATTTCCGAAAAAACGAAACAGGGCGTTCCAATGCGGGCATGCCGGTGCTCTGAATCACCATCGGGAACGACGATAAAGCACGGGCACCTGACCCGGCTGCCGTAAAAAATGAGTGCGGCTGTTACTCTTTCTTCCGCCCTGAGATGTCCCGCACCGTGCTCATGATAGCGGACATCCCGAAGTATTCCGTCATGCGGCTGGAGATCTCGACCTGGACCTGTGTGCCGTCCTTCTTTTTCTGCACGGTCTCAAACAGGAGATGCCCCCGTGACGAAATGTCCTGCATCATCTCCCGCGTGAAGAGGGCTTCCGGGTTGAGATCAACGTCATGCAGGCGCATCTGCATGAACTCCTTTTTCGAGTACCCGAGAAGGCGGGTGGCGATCACGTTGGTCTCGTAAATCTTCCCGTCGAGATCGTGCAGGATGATCGCGTCGCTTGCCCCGTCAAAGAGCGTGCGGTACCGGAGCTCGGACTCGATAAGCTCGTCCTTCATGCGCTTGCTCTCGCTGATATCCACAATCGAGCAGACAACCCATTCCTCTTTTGTCATTGCGGCGGTTATCAGCACCCAGATGACCGTCCGGTCCTTTTTCCGCAGGGCGATCTCCAGATCGGCGATATGCCCGTCAGCGAGGATCTTCCTGATGAACTTCGTGTCCTGCTCCTCGTCAAACCAGAGCGTGGAGAAGAGCTGGGCACTCAGCTCTTCCGGAGTATACCCGAGTATTGCTGCGGCCTGATTGTTGGTTTCCTGGATCTGCTGGAGGTGGAGGTCGAACGTGAAGATCCCTGCCTGCGAGTTCTCGAAAATCTCCCGGTATTTCCGTTCCTGCAAAGACTGCCCGGCAAAGGCGGTGATCATGATCCCGATAGAGACAAAGATGTAAAAGAACGCAAAACTCGAAGTATAGAGCCGGATATCGGCAGGTCCGTACAGGTACACGAGGGCGAGGAAGATCCACCCGAGCAGGACCGTGATGTACACGGAATACCGGGGGTAATAATAGGCGATCATGAGGATGGGCAGGATGTAAAAGTACGGGAATATGTCATAGAACCCGTTCTTTAAGGAGTAAATGGAGACCAGGACAATTCCGACCGTGAGCAACGCAGTAACTGAAAGCCAGAGGGTTCTCTGGGTTGAAATGGTTTTCATCTGCACATCATCTCTGCATTATGCACTGGATGGTGTTTATTCTGGTCGTTTATTATTTATTGCATCCGGTCAGGACTGCGGATGCAGGAACGGGAAGCCCCGCTTTTTTTTGGAACACTAAGGAAAGCAGGGCCGTACCGCAGGTCAGTCATTCCGGCAGCCGGGTCAGGCAGACCGGAAAAAACAAGTGAAAAAAGATTTTGGCTCATTCATACCGGAAACCCAGGCAGGGTCACGCGTCCCGGCTCCTGACGATGAGCCACGCGTTCTCCCCGCCTTTCCTGAAACGGATGAGGTTATATTTTCCGGCAAGGTTCCTGCCGTGAAGGACAACCTCGATCCGGTCCTCATCCCATACGAGCGGGACAAAGGTCCCGGTGTCGCTGACCTTAACCTCGCCAGCCCCATACTCGCCTTCCGGAATAGTGCCCTCAAAACCAAGATACTCCATCTGGTGGTTCTCCACTGCGATCGCAAGCCGCCGTTCGCCGCTCTTCTCCGGCAGGCCTTTCGGGACTGCCCAGCTTGCAAGAACGCCGTCATGTTCGAGCCGCAGGTCAAAATGGTGGTGCTTTGCGAAATGCTCGTGGAGAACGAAACGCGGTTCCGGATCGGCAGTCAGCGTCACGCGCTCCCCCTGCTTTCCCGGACGAGTTCTTTCAGTTCCCGTACCGCTGCGGCAATATCCGGACGGGCGACAACAGCCGAGATCACGGCAATACCATCCGCCCCGGCTACAATCACATCCCGCACGTTCTGCCGGCCGATGCCGCCAATTGCGATCACGGGAATGGATACGGCACGCTTAATCTCCCTGAGCCGGTCAAGACCATGTCCGGGCCCCGCGTTATCTTTCGATGTGGTCGGGAATGCAGGACTGAGGGCAACATAGTCCGCCCCCTCCCGTTCCGCTTCAACGGCCTCCACAACCGTGCCGACCGAGACCCCGATGATGAAACCGGGCGGGGCAAGCTGCCGTGCCGTACTGACCCGCATGTCATCCTGGCCGAAATGGACCCCGTCCGCGCCACAGGCCATGGCCACGTCCAGCCGGTCATTGACGATGAAAACCGCCCCGGCCTCCCGGGTTATCACCGCCATCTCCCGCCCCACGATTACCAGCTCTTTACAGGACCGGGTCTTGTCGCGGAGCTGGATGATGCCGGCCCCCCCGAGAACAGCCTGTCGTGCAATCCCGGCATGCGATCGCCCGCCGGCGATTGTCTCATCCGTGATGACGTAAAGATCGTAGTTCATACCAGGCAGGTCAGGCTTTCCGTATTCGTGCACCCGCACCAAGGTCCTGCGGGGTCAGGTTTGCGAGATTGTCGAACAGTGCCACCTTGAAGGAGAGCGGCCCGTGTGCCACTGCTGCTGCTTTCTCCCCGGCAAGACCAAGAGCAGCGAATGCCGCTGCCGATGCTGTCACCGGGTCCTTTGATTCCGCACAGAACGCACCGATCACCGATGCTGCCATGCACCCGGTGCCGGAGATGCTTCCCATCAGCGGGTGGCCGTTATCCACAAGCAGGGAGTGTTTCCCGTCAGTCACAACATCCGTTGCCCCGCTGACAGCTACAGTACAGCCAAGTTTTCTGGCAAGTTCACTTCCTATCATGAGAGGATCGCCGGCCAATCCGCACGAGTCCACGCCCCGCACGACCGCCTCGACACCGGCTACAACCCCGATCTCGGCAGCATTGCCCTTAAGGACCGTGATCTCCAGCTTGTCGAGCAACCGTTTTGTGGTATCAGTCCGGAACCGGGTGGCCCCGGTCCCGACCGGGTCGAGGATGACAGGGATCCCGCGCTTGTTTGCCATCCTGCCGGCAAGGATCATGGACTCGATCTGTGTCGCGTTGAGCGTCCCGATATTGAGGACGAGCGCACCTGCGATCCCGGTCATCTCCGCTGCTTCTTCCGGGGCATCGGCCATGACCGGCGCTCCTCCGGCGCAGAGGGTGATATTGGCACAGTCGTTGACCGTAACGTAGTTCGTGATGTGGTGGACGAGCGGTCGTTTCTCCCGCACAAGGGCGAAGAGATCAGTGTAGGGATTCGTCTTCATGAAGGTGCTCCGGTTTCATAACAGGGTTATGATATACAGGGATACTATGGGAAGAGGGGAATCATTAAACCGCTGTTTCCAGGGGCGGGAAAAACCATCATAGAAAACTTCGGTACAGTTATGACGCTCCCGGGAGGCTTTGCCCCCCACTGCTATAGCATGCCCGGGTTGCGATACTTACGAGATACGGTTAACGAGAAAAATAGAGAGATATTCAAATAATTAGTTGTCGTCCAATCGCAAACGCCCCCGCCCGCAATCGGAGCAGGACTGGCGTATGGGGGGATAAAATTCCCTTAAAACCGGATATCAGAAGAATGAAAAAGAATTCAGGTAAGAATCCCGGTCTGTGACCACCCCTATCTCGTCATCTCCTCCATCGTCGCCACCAGCATGTCAATCTCTTCTTTTGTATTGTAGAGCCCGAGGCTTGCCCGGACCGTGCCATCGGGAAGCCCGAGCCATTCCATGAGCGGCTGGCAGCAGTGGTGGCCGGACCTGACAAGGATCTCGGCGGATTCGTCCAGATACTGGGCAACCTCGTGCGGGTGAAAACCGTCTACCGTGAAGGAGACCACACCAATGCGGTGAGCAGGTTGTTCCGGTGCATAGATGTGCACCCCCCTTATTTTCTGTAAACCGCCAATGAGCCGGGCGGTCAGGTATTCCTCGTGGTCGCGGATCTTTTCCATGCCGAGGCCGGTGAGGTAGTCCACGGCAGCCCCAAGACCAATCCCCCCGGCGGTGTTGGGGGTTCCTGCCTCGTACTTCTGGTACCCTTCCGCCGCAGTATAACCGCTTTCCGTGACGGTCTCTACCATCCCGCCGCCGAGGATAAACGGCTCAAGGCAGGGCTCCCTCATCCAGAGGACACCGGTCCCGGTCGGGCCGAGCATCTTGTGACCGGAGCAGGCAAAGAAATCGCAGCCGATCCGGGATATGTCAACCGGCATGTGCGGGACCGACTGGGCTCCATCAACGAGGAGCAGGATATCATGCTCGTGGCAGATCCGGGCGATCTCCTGCACGGGCGTAACCACGCCAAGGACATTCGAGGCATGGGTCACCGCAACAAGTTTCGTTTCCGGGGTGATAGCGGATTTAAGCGCTTCAAGATCCGGGGAGTAATCCGGCCGGATCCCGATCACATCGGTTTCCACTCCCCGTTTTGCAAGGTTCCGCCACGGGAGGAGGTTGGAGTGGTGTTCGAGAATAGTCGTGACCACGCGGTCGCCGTCCTGCCACGGGAGCCCGAAAGCGACCATGTTGATAGCCTCGGTGGTATTCTTGGTAAAGACTGTGATACCGCCTTTTGCCCCGATGAACTCCGCCACCTTCTCGTGGGCATGCCAGTAACGCTGGGTCGCGATCCGGGTGAGTCGGTGGACTCCCCTTCCCACGTTGGAACGGTAGCTGTGCTCGAACACAGTCATTGCCTCGATGACCGGTTCCGGTGAGAAACTCGTTGCCGCGTTGTCGAGATATATGATATCGCCGAGGATGGGGAAGTCACTCCTGACCTTCTGCACGTTCAATCCGCTGCCTGCCTGTTTCTCCATTACCGGTTTCATTGTTTTCTCCACGTTCTTATCAACCGTTGCCTTTACCGCCCGTGCCGGCCCGGTCGTCAGGGTAAAATCATCGTTGAAGGCGACCCCGTTCTGCCGGCAGAGCTCCCGCATCTTGGGCGGGAGGGCTTTCCAGCGCCAGAGTCCCCATGACGAGAACGCTTCGGGATAACCCTTCTTTGCAGCCCACGATACCAGGAAGGTGGTCCACCGTTCCGCATAGGCAGGCTGGATGGTTTTGAGTTCTTCGTACTCGCTCTCCAGCATAGCGGGGCAGAGGTAGCAGCCGATCCGTTCGAGCCCCTTATCGTAGAGCGGGTTGATGGTAAGTTCCTGCCACCAGAGATAGAGGAAGACCTCGAGCGCCCGCCAGTTCCTGATGGGCGAGATATTGAGCTGGAGGGGATTTGCCGGGTTCTGGCTGGTCTCTTCGAGCCCGGCGCGGTTCCACGACTCGTACCAGCGGTTGCCCTGCACGGTAACGCAGGGGCCGACATCCGCGAGGTAGAGCTTGAGCGGGTGGAGCTTTAACAGTTTACAGCACCAGCGGTTGTCTTTCCCCGGTGGCCCTGCCTTCTCTGCCGCATTCCAGAAGTCCATCGCTTTCTGGATCACGTCCACCCCCTGCGAGCGGATGAATGCGATGGTCTCGGGAAACTCAATGCCCGTGTCGATGAAAAACGCCTTAGTCACGCCGGCTTTCCGGGCAATATTCAGGACTGCTGTGCTGTCCTTTCCCCCGGAGAACGAGACATTTGCGGTCGGGCGATCGGACAGGTGCTGCTTGATTGCCCGTATCGCGTTCCGCTCAAGATTCTTTAAGTGGTATTTGTTGTTCTCAACGACAACATCCCAGCCGGGGTCCGGAAGGGTGCGGGGAACGACAGCGATCAGCTCTTTGACCTTCACCGATCCATCACGAACCATCCCGGTGCCGTACCGCTGCCGGTATTTCACGATCACGGTCCCGTCAGGAACCGGTGTTTTGAGTTTAAGCCGCTTCCCGCCAACCCGGCCTCCCTCCTCACGGATACCGGTCTCGCGGTCAAGGTCCACGATACCCTTCGTTGCATGGCTGATGAGGAACGGGAGGGCCTCGGGCGTGATATCGAGACTGAACGAACGACTCACCGGGTCGAACGTCAGCCACCCGAGCCGTTCCCCGTTCATGATCACGAGGTCTGCCCGGTCCACCCCGCCGGTCTTGTTCAGGAGGAGGATCTTTTTGAGCGGGACATTCCCGAACCGCTCGGTTATGAGCCTGCGGATGAGGGCTGCGTCCGCTGCAAGGGCCGGGCGGACATCGTAGGGCTGGAGGAGCTCGATCCGCTTCCCCTCCTTTTTGCACGAACACGTCTTTCCGACCAGCGGCACGTTGCACTCTTCACACCAGTAGAGGACCTTTTTTACCGGCGGCTCAATCATCACACGTTATGATTGCGCGGCCGGCATGATAAGAGAAACGATCGGGGAGGGGGATACCATTATGGAGAAAGGGGATATGGGTGAGATGAATAGGAGGGAAACTTCGAAATGTGACCGCCGGGGGCACGAGAATGTCGAGGGGCACCAGCCTAGAAAAAGGTGAAGAACGCATCAGCGTTTTTCGACTGAACTGTAAGGTTCTTCGAGCGGAAACGGGTTGCAAAAGAAAGTAAGGGGTATGGAGAAACCTGCACAATCAGAGTGCCTTGTTCTCCCGGAACGATCCTTCCGGGATGTATATCTCAAACCGGGCACCGTTCCCGTGTATGCCGGTCTCGCGGACGGAAAACCCGGTAATACTCAGGATCTCCCGGGAAAGGAACAGGCCAAAACCCGTGTGCTTGCCGTACTCGCGCAGGAATATTTTTTCTTTATCCTCATCAGCCACACCAAGTCCGTTATCCTCGCAGATCACGACGCAGACGGAGTTGATGATACGATAAGAAAGCCGGATGAACGTGAGCTGGCCCCCGTGACGCATCGCATTTTCAAGCAGGGAATAGACCACTTTTTCGAACAGGGGATCGGCATAGATCTCGAGCCGTCCGAGCTCGTTTCTCAGGATCACATCGCCAAAATCAATCGTGTTGGCAAGGAGGGACACGATGTTTTTGAGATACTGCCACTGGGGGCGGTACAGCCCGATGTCCTGGTAATCCTTGGTGAACTTGATCATGTTGCGGATCGCCCGGGTGGCTTTTCTCTCATGCTCGATATACTGGAGCATCTCCCGGTCATTCGAGAGTTCCCGGGTAACGCCGATGTACCCGCCAAGGACCGTGAGCTCGTTGAGGATATCATGACGGGTGATGCTGTTGAGCAGGTTGAGCTTTTTGTTCGCCCGGAACAGCGCCTGTTCTGCCTTCCTGCGTTCGGTCATGTCGGTACCGAAACTGATAACACCCGTGATCGAATTATCCCTGCCAAGAAGCGGTTTGTTTCTCCAGGAAATCCAGACCCGGGTCCCGTTCTTTTTTACATGCTCCGTTTCCCGGACCGTATAGCGATCGGTGTGGGTGCCAATGTCCCGGACAAAATATCCCATGTCCCGTACCGGATCCGTGCCGATGGCAGAGATGATGGTATCAGCCAGCAGCTTCTCGGGTACCTCGTCATTTTTCAGGCCGAAGTAATTCCGTGCATATTCATTGATGAACGTGATCTTCGAGTCCTTGTCGAGTTTGAGGATGATGAGGTTCGCGTTTTCGACCAGCTCGTGATATCGGGCTTCATTCTCCACCAGGATGGCTTCATTCCGACGACGCTCAACTGCGAGCCGGATCCACATGGCGATGCGGAGAAACTGGTTTTTAGTGTCGGGATTTTTTACAAAAAAGTGGTCCGTTCCGGCAGCAATGGCATCGTCTTCGCGGTCTGCAGTGCCGGTATCGGCAAGGATGATGAACGGGGTGCTGCGAGTCTCCCGCACAATACGCAGGAGGGTGATGCCGTCCATGTCCTCAGGGGTCATATCCGCAACGATTGCATCGCCGGGCGAGGTCAGGAGAAATGCAAGAGCTTCGCCTCCGGAGGCAACGGGTTTTACCCGGATGTCCCCTTCCTGTTCGAGCGCTTCCTGTACCAGACCAAGGTATGCCGAATCCCTGCTGACACATACAACCGTGATCATGCGCCTGAATCCTGCCACTTCTGGAGCGCAGATGTGATGACAGATATATGTCCGATAAAGTATAAATATACCACATTTCATTCCGGTTCCGCCAATACAGGTCCTCCGGGTATGCCGGTGCAGATTATAAGAAAATTCCGGGCCCCATAATGGAGGCTAAACTATAATATAGAGGAATTTCCATTGGGAACATAGGTGAAAAGACCATGGTAAAACTAACCGCTGACATGAAAGAGGCGTTCGCAAAGATGAAGGTCTTCCCGTTCGCAACAGCATCAAAGGAAGGTACACCGAATGTCATCCCCCTGGGAATTGCCGAACTCGTTGATGACGAAACCGTCTGGTTCGTGGACAATTTCATGAACAAGACGCTCTCGAACATCCGCACGAACCCCAGGGTCGCGTTCTATATCTGGGGCCCGGAGATCAAGGGCTGTTTCCAGTGCAAGGGCATTGCTGCGATCAGGAACAGCGGTACGGAGTACGATGCCATGAAAGCAAAGATCAATGTCAAGAACCCCGCACTTCCCGCACGCTCGCTCGTGATCGTGAAGATTACCGAAGTCTTCGAGTGCAAGCCGGGAGCGACAGCCGGGGCAAAACTCGTCTAGAGTTTCCTGAAGGCCCGAAACTCATCTGTATCTTTTTTTTAGTTTCAAAGGGTAAAAAATGGGTAGATATTATATCGATATCCGTACCATGGGCTGTAACGATTTACGAGAGTTTCCCGACTCAGGGCCTCGCAAAAAGACCGCAGGGGAAAGTACCTGTATGCAATGACCGGGGCTGAACCGCCGCGGGGGCGCCGTGCCGGGGGCGTTGGGACACTCCCCACGCGACAAAAGTGTTATTGTAAATATCTGCTGGGTTTACCAGAAAAAAGATTTAATTTTTTTTTTCGTCAGACCATCATTTTGCCAGACCTTATTTCGCGCCCGGCTTCGATCCCGGTGCTGCCGCAACAACGCTGAGTGCCTCAACAAGTTCCGGCAGGATCTCGGCCGGGATGCCCATGACCATCTCGCCGTCCTCGATGCCCGAGAACTTCCTTGACCCGTCGCAACCGAGTGAGAAGTTTACTTTCCCGTTGAGGTAAGTCTGAGCGCAGGCATCGGCACAGACTGACTGAATGCCGGCAAACTCTGCTTCGATCCTCCCGCCCACGCGGAACATGGTGCTCTGGGAGAGCTTGAGCATCGCCCACGGGCTTGCCACGATTATGACTACCTGCGGGTCGAATGGCGTCTTCTCGAGCGGGGCATACATCGTTGCGTAGGTATCCCCCGTACCAAGGTGAGCGACGTGGTCGATGGTCCGTTTGCAGGCAGCGGAGCTCTCGAACTTCCCGAGTTTGTAATAGAAATCACCGTTCTTCAACGTCTCGGTGATCTCCCTGAGGCCGAGCGACCATGCCCCTCCATTGCACTCGTGGTTCTCTGCGGTGGAATAGAAGATTTTGCCTTCCTTCCGTGCAAGCCCGACCATCGAGCAGTGCCGGATCGTCTTGTCGAGTTTCTCCATGCCGGCCGGGATCTCCTCTTTCTTTGTGGCAAACCTGAATGCCACGGGAGAACCGGAGAGTTTGAGGAGTTTCTTGAGCGATTCGGCTGCTTCTGTATAATTGATAGGGATCTTTACTGATGATGCCATAACCAGAACCTCATACACACGCGTTTTTCGGTGTATATGATACCCATATCAGCGACATCAACTTAAACATACCGAATGGGGACACCAGACGGCGGGGGTATGACCGGAATACTGGTGCTGCATTCCCTGTGCCGCCAGAAAACAGGGTTTTTATTTACAGGCCGGCGTATTCCAGCAGCAGCAGGAACCCGATCATCCCCGCTTCAAGAAGGACAACCGTGATCCAGGGAGGGATATGCAGGAACTCCGGAACGGTGACGGCCGGAAACGGATAGCGGGTGAGGATCCCTTCCTTCAGCGCCGGGTACAACCCCGCGAAGATACCGGCACCAATGAGCATCCCTGCCATCCCGCCGACGAGTGCATCGAGCGCCCCCGTCCCGACAGCACCGGCAACCGTTCCCGGGCAGTAGCCGAGCAGGGCAAATCCTGCGCCGAAGATCAGGCCGCCGATTACATTGGACCCGAAAGTCCCATCGGCAGCATGGAGGTTTGCATACCCGTAGTGTTTCAGTATCTGGAAGAGGACCATGCCGACGATAACCGCCGAGAGCATCAGTTTCATGACCGTGAAATCGGTGAGCAAGAGCTGGTTTTCGATCACGCCATAATCGGTGGCCCCGCCCTTCTGGAGCAGGAAGCCAAAACAGATACCGGTAAGAAGGCCGAGCACGATCTGGGTTCGGTTGTTGCCCCGGACTTCCGCGAGCATTGTCATACGAGTACCCCGATGACGCGATACAACAGCAGGGCAACGGCAATACCCCCGGCAAAGAAACAGGCTGCCGTGATCATACTGGCAAGGGAGAGCTGGATCGACCCGCTGATCCCGTGCCCGCTCGTGCACCCCCCGGCCCACCGTGCCCCGAACCCAAGCAGGATCCCGCCGGCAAGGGCAACGATGATGCGGAGAACGACATTCTCACCGAACACCGACCCCCACAGAGCCGGCACCCAGACAATGTGGAATGTCCCGGACACGAGGGAGGACAGGAACGCCCCGATAATGATCCCCGGGATGATCATAAGTGCCCAGTCCACCTGTGGCACGATGTCCCGGTAATACTCCATCTGTTCTGTCTTTTCCCTGTTGACCACCCTGCCAATTATCCCCCGGGCCTTGACAAACGCTGTCGAGCACCCAAGGGGGCGGTCCGCCAGCACCAGTGCAAGGCAGCTCAGGATACCGATCCCTGCGCCGGCGATATACGGCGACCATGACTCCATGGTAAGAAAACCGAACATGGATTATTCACTCCCTGCTGTTGCCAGCTGTCATACATCATACTCACGGAATCAGGGTAAAAAAGTACGGGACGTACCAATCCCCGGTCCTGCCACGCCTTTGTCGACAGGATCCCCGGTACATACACTTTTTTATCAGGCCGTTGCTATATTACATCGTGAAAGGGAGCAACCGGTAGGTATACCGGCCTCCTGCTGTCACAGGTGTACACATGGATTTTGCAGAGATGCTCGGCGACGCCTTTAATTATTCCAAGGAAGGCGTCTTAGGAAACATGAACCGGTGGCTGAAACTGATCCTGGCAATCATATGCCTCGGTCTCCCGTTCAGCGGATACCTCATGAGGATATACCGCGGGAATACACCGGCGCCTGAAGTTGACGAATGGGGAACGCTCTTCATCGACGGGCTGAAACTGTTTGTTGTGGGGTTGGTCTATGCACTCCCTATCATAATCCTCTGGGTATTGGTCTTCGGGGTCATGCTCCTTGCCGGGTTCAGCGGCAGTGATGAAACCTCGATCGCGGCCGTTGGCCTGAATTTCCTGCTCCAGATGCTAATGTTTGTCTTCGAGATCATCCTCGCAATCTTCCTGCCGATCGCCTACATCCGCTTTGCCCGGACAGGTATCTTCTCAGAGGCTTTCAATTTCAGCGGGATCCTTGACACGATAAAGAGGATCGGCTGGATCAATTACATCGTGGCGATTGTCCTCGTGTCAATTGTCGTCAGCATCCCGGTCTGTATCCTGGTCTTCATATTCTTCATTATTGGCGGCATTGCCGTTGTTGCAGCAATGACAATGGGAACGATTGGACTGGTCCTGCTCTTTGCAGTGCTCGGGCTCGGGCTCCTTACTATCCTTGTCATTCTCCCGCCCCTGAGTGTGTTCCAGGCGCGCTACATGACCCGCCTCTATGACTGTGCTGTCCCGGTTGAACAACCGGTTTTATAACCTTTTTTTTCCCCAGTACTGGTCCTGCTCCGGTTTTCTGCCCACCGTGAAACCGACCAACAGGCTGACAAGGCCCTGGAACGAATATCATTGCGAGGAAACCTATGGATCTGGAAACCAGCCTTCCGGCTCTTGCCCGCAGTCTCGGGGCGGACTATTATGGTGTTGCCGATCTTGAACCTGCACGGGACTTCATCCGTACACAGGGTGGCGACCGTGTTGCACGGTACCCAAAGGCAGTCGTGATGGGGATCCGGCTCCTGGACGAGCTCGTCGATCTCCTCCCGGAACGGGACGACCCGGCAGTGGGCATACTGTACCGCCACCATACCTATGATGTCGCAAACCAGCTGCTGGACCAGATCGGTCTCCGGGTTGCCAATACCATCCAGCAGGACGGGTACAGGGCCTTTCCAGTCCCGGCCTCGAAACGGACAAGCGACGAACTGATCGCGGGGGTCTTCTCCCAGAAACTGGCAGCGCACCTTGCCGGCCTTGGCTGGATCGGGAAGAGCTGCCTGCTCGTCACCCAGAACCACGGCCCGCGGGTACGGTGGATCGCCGTGCTGACCGATGCTCCGCTCGCCCCGACCGGGACACCCATGGAGCCCAGGTGCGGGAAATGCACGGAATGCGTGGATATCTGCCCGGTCCACGCGTTCACCGGCCGGCTGTTCCAGAACGATGAGCCCCGCGAGGCACGGTTCGATGCCGCGGCCTGCGACAAATATTTCAAAGACCTCGAGAAGAGCGGGCGTCCTGCCGCCTGCGGATTGTGTCTCTGGGTGTGCCCGCACGGGAGAAAGAAAGCACGCAGGCCTGTCGGAATGAAACCAGAAAAACAGGAATGATCCCGGGAAGATCCGGGGAATATACTTTTTTTTACGGGGAGACCACGTTATCGGGAGTGGCTACCCATGCAATGAGGCCATCCTCGTACTTGTAGGCCGTGCCATACCGCGTCCCGTCAAGGACGATAATCTTATCCGGGTTGGTTCCCTTATACCGGTCAGCAGGGAAGAGCGTGAACTCTTTTATCGTCGCGTTCGCCCCGCCCATTCCTCCCACATCATAGGAATATTCCTGTTTATCAGGGTAAAGGAGATGAACCTGCACGGACTTGTAGGGGCCTTCACGGATTTGTACCTTCCCTTTGAACTCATAAATGGTACCGGTGTCAGGATCCGTGCCGAAATGGTCGACCTTGATCCGTGCGATCTCGTTCGCAGGAAGCGGGGTTATGGGGGTCGTGGTCTTGACCGGGGTTATGGGCTCCGGCGTTATCACCGCTGCCGCCGGAGTGGGTCCGGTTGTTGCAGTGCAGCCGGCAAATGCCAGCAGCCCGGCAAGGAGAATGAGGAAAATGCAGATTGTTTTTGGGGTCATTACCTAAGGTTGCCGGATTGACGTATTGAAGATTTTGTTTTGATGATGGTATTCCGGTTTCCTGTCGAATGGTTCTGAATAATCCATGCAAGGTGTAGGCTTAAAAGGGGGAATGAACCCACGGGCCGGGTCCGTCGTTATCCCGGGCCCCGGCTGCGATGATCCAGTTAGTCGCCGAATCGTCTGGTTCCCGAATACCACGACCCCCAGGCAGGTAATGAGCAGGATCCGGTGATACGGGACGGGTTTGGCACCGGCGGGGGTCCGTAAAACATTCGGCGAGAGGGCAACGGTGCCCTGCGATACTACAAAGTGACTATTATATGGTCACAGGATCTTTACGCTCATAAGCAATATCAGGAAAACGACGGAGAACGGTGCGAACATGGAGCGGACTGAAATCGGGGGGTCGTGGTGGAGGTCGCTCAATACGCCCCGGCCATATGCCTTTGCCCTCCTGATCCTCGCGGGAATAATCCTTGAGGTTGTCGTCCACTTCTGGTTCGGCATCGCGATAGTTTACACGCATTTTTATTACCTCATCATCGTCATTGCCGGACTGTGGTACGGGAGACGGGCAGTCCTGATCGCCATCTTCTTTGGCGTTCTCCATATCGCGGATACGTACCTGCTGACGGGCCTGACATCCCCCGATGCACTCATCCGTGCCTGCATGTTCGTGATTATTGCGCTGATTGTCGGGATGACAAAAGAACAATCGGATACTTACCACGACCAGCTGGCGGTACGGAACCGCGAGCTTCTGGAAGCCAATAACCAGCTCGAATTGTCAAAGAGCGCATTTGAGACCGTCAATAAGAAACTCAAGCTCCTTTCCAGCATCACCCGCCACGACATCAAGAACCAGCTCCTTGCCCTGTTGGGATTCCTCGGGCTGGCAAAGATGAAAACCACCGATCCCGACCTGCTGCACTATATCGAGCAGGAGGAAAGCGCAGCCATGACCATCCAGCGACAGATCGAGTTCACGAAGAATTATGAGGAGATTGGCGTCAACGCTCCTGAATGGCAGGACATCGGGGCGCAGGTGAACGCACTCCGGTCGCGGGTCCCTGCCGGTGAGATCACGGTGTCGGTGGCTGTCAACGGGCTCGAGGTCTTTGCCGATCCCCTGCTCGAGAAAGTTTTCGAGAACTTATTCGACAACTCCCGCCGTCATGGCATGCGGGTCCGGCACATCTCATTTTCCACGGTTCAGTACGGCCTCGATTACCTCGCTCTCGTGTACGAGGATGACGGGGCCGGCGTGCACGAGACCTACAAGGAGCGGATCTTCGAGAAAGGATTCGGGAAAAATACCGGCCTCGGGCTCTTCCTCACCCGCGAGATCCTCTCTATCACCGGGCTCTCCATCAAGGAGTCGGGGGAGTACGGCAAAAGTGCCCGGTTCGAGATCCTGGTGCCGAAAGGAAAATACCGGTTCTCCCCGGAAAACACGGGAGATAACACCGGCAGGGCTTAATTGTGAGGGGGGCGGTTCCCGCGGCAGATTGTCTGTATGCAGATCTTTATACTCCCGTGGTATGATATCCATGCCGGAGGTTTGTATCATGAAAGTAACCAATGTCTTAAAAGTGGTCCCGGATGTAAATCCCCACCATGTCGATGCACGGAAGGTCTACGACACGGAGCACGCGACTGCAGTTGTGATCACGCTCCAGCCCCGCGAAACGTTAAAAAAACACAGCACACCGGTCGATGTCTTCTTCTATGTACTGGATGGGTCGGGCGTTGTCGAGATCGGCGACGAGAAGCAGTCCGTCGTAAAGGATATGCTCATCGAGAGCCCGGCGAGGATCCCGCACCTGCTGTTCAATGATTCGAAATCCGTGTTCCGGGTGCTCGTGGTGAAGGTGCCAAGGCCCACGGAAGCGACGAAGCTGCTCTGAAAAAAGACACCGCTTTTCCGCAGGAAGCGCGAGGCGCACACCCTGCGGGAATCCCGTTCAGGGAATTTTTGCTGCGGCGAGCCTGCCAACCCGGGTCAGGGTGGTGAGATCCGATGCCGGGGCGATCATGGTAACCGATTCCATGATATTGGATTTTGCAAATACCAGCATAGTAATGGGTTTTGCCGTGCCTTCGCGATCAGAAATAACCATGATACAACTGCGTTGCCCTATACCGAGATCCGAGGACATGGTGATATTATAGAGAGTCATGTCCGAATTCTTGGTCTGTGCGATGAATGCGTCATATGCTTTCGTGGCATTACCCGGAGGGTACTCGACGATCGTCTGGCCCAGTTGTACGGAGGTCGCAGATTCTTCCTTTTCATTGATGGAGAAGCGCGTAAAGCCGCGGATGGCACCATACTGGCTGAATGCCGGTTCCGTCAAATCAGGGAGCAGGGTCCTCTCATTCGCCACAACGAAGGGGATTTCTGAGCGTAAAAGGAGCAACTGAGGTAACTCAGTATACGGTACAGGAGTCCCGACTTCCCAGGGCTTGAGATCGGAAGACGACGGGCCGGAGCCCGGAGATGACGTTGAACTGCTGCACCCTGCAATAATGGCGATGATGAAAAGAAGCAGGAATGTCACTGGCAGGAACGGGAATTTCATGATCAGCGTTTCTGCCGGACCCAGAAAAATGTTCGCCCGAAGACCCGCCAGGCCAGGGGAAAAATCTTCACTTTCACGGTTCGCCCGCACCGGGTTGATACATCCCCGCGTGTGACTCTTTGTATATGCAAAGCCAGTACACGAGCTGCCGTCTCACCTGCCACCGGTGCGGTCACGCATGGACGTACATGGGGATCCGGCTTATGAGCCTCAACCGGTCAGGGAGCCCGGTGAAGGTCCAGTGCCCGCGGTGCAAGGCACGGGTAGCAATGGAGGTTAAGAATGCGGTATGAGCGCCCGGGACAAAGTGTTGACGGGGTTTTCTGAAAAACAGCGATGAGGGATGGTCGAAGAACTCTGATGACCCGGGGGGTTAAAAGCCCCGGCAAGGTGAATAGGGGGGGTCGGAGAACCTCCCGATGAGAAGTACGGCAGAGCCAGCCTTCGGGTTCTTCTTCTCATTACGGTCTGATGACCATTCTGAGATCAGAGACCGTTGATCGACAGCCGTTTGTATCGATAACAATGATTATTGCTTCAGACAATAATTGAGGAACAATGTCATTGAAATCTGCGGTTATTTTCACGATCCTGCTCATCAGTGCAATGAGCATGGCCGGATGTACGGGTTCCCCATCGGCACCGTTGGCAACACCAGCCCCCGTATCTGTGGTGGCAACGGTACCGGGTACACCGGCGCCTGCCGGAACGGTTGTCCCGGTTGTTACGTACGCTGCATGGACCACGGAGACACCTTACCAGGGTCACCCGTACTCAAAAACGTACAGCTTCCACGGCAGTGGTGACTATGAGGATTTCACATTTGCTACGGAAAGCGATGCAACGTGGAATTTCCGGATGGATCCGGGGAGCGGTTATTTCCTTGTGAGTTTAAAGGACACCCGGAATAACGAGATCACGGTACTGGCCGATGGAACCAACGCCGGCGCCAGCCAGAAATCCGTCCAGCTGAAGGCAGGGAACTATCATTTTGATATCGCAGCAGACTCGCCATGGTATATCACCATGACGACAGGATAACTCGTTTTTTAAATTCCTTTTTTGGAAGTCCTTCCGGATATCATCTGGTGATCCAGAGCTGACCGGCCGTACCTGCTCGTCTGGCGATACGGGGGATAACTTATATGATCCTGCAATTATAAATTCCCGAACTCCCATGATCAGCATGGAATTATCATGAAAAAAAGAGCCACTATCAGCACAGCACACGTCCTCGCAATCGCAACCCTCGTGTTCCTGCTCTTCATAGCAGGATGTACTACCAACAAACCGGTCGCAGAACCCGTAGTGAGTACTCCTGCCATGACAGTACAGACCATTGCCACCACCATGACGGTTGTCCCGGCCACCACGGCGGTGTCAACTACGGTAACTGATGACAAGTTGTTTGCCGATGCTGCAGAAGCCTGTTACAACAATACTCCGGTCATCACCGATCTTTCGAGCCACCTGGCATTCGCCACATGCATGAAGGACACCCCGCTTCCCTCGGGCAACTGTGCCGTTAACTTCCGGTACTATGTCCTGAAGTCTACCAACGAGGACGCCACTACGGCAGGATTTGCACGGGAATCTGCCACCGCCCGCAGTGCACGCGAGGCGTTCCTCCGGGGCGAGGGATACGATGGGATTCGTCAGGAGTATGCACCGTGCGGAAATGCAACCCAGATCGCAACGTCATTTTACAAATGACCTGAAGGCCGATTGATTAAAAAAATTGCCGGGATATGATCCCGGTACCTCTTTTACACCACAATTCCCGCCAGGGTTGTGAGGACCTGCCCGGCCGTGGCCGAATCAATCATACGACTTGCACGGCGATACTCCCCA
>JBAZHD010000005.1:0-78805 GCA_041652515.1 Methanoregula sp. | reverse complement strand
GTGCGTATTCACTATCTCTTATGAGCGAACATTTCATCTTTACGCGGTACCGCACGGACTGTTATCATTGCAAGAAAAATGCCGACCAGATCATCAGGGCAGTTCCATACCAGGCACAGGTAGTCTGCGACAACTGCGGCGCAACCCGGGTTTTCATTCCCCGGATCGAGGATGTCAGTAAAGAAGGGGAGTTCACGAAGATCGGTTGTTATGATCTCTGGAAACTTGTTGAAACGGCCGAATGCCGTAACTGCCATGTCACTGGTCCCCACGACCTGACCATCGGCTGCCGGCACTTTGTCGTGAGGTGCCGGAACTGCGGGTTCACCCACTTCTATAAATTTGATCTTGAATATATGGCAAAAGACGAGCTGAAAACCTGACAAGAACCATTTTTTAAAACAATTATGGTTTTTTCCCGCAGTCACACGTGATCAGGGTATTGTACTTGTCCGCATAATCTCCAAGGACCGCACAGAGCCGGGTCTTGTGACGGGGATTTTTTGTTAAGATGAAAAAAACGATCTCGTTATCGGTGATGGTTTCCGGTTGCGAGTGGGTGGTTGCTGCAAGTTCCCCGCATCGCTTTTTGATATACCCCTCCCGCGTCACCCGGGGAAGATGCTGGTAGATCATCAGGACGGACTGGTGGTCCATCCGTTCGAATATTTTTTTCACCTCGTCATACAACAGGTGCCGCTGGGTGGGATTTTTCACCTCAAGACCGGTATCCGGGTCGAGGAAGATCAGGGAGGTCGTCGGGAAATTCGCAAACACCTTCTCGAAATAATTCACGCGATGCTCGTGCGAGAAGGTGTCCTTATGCAGGATATCGACGATGATATTCTCTTTTTTGAAATATGACTGGATCCCATGGAAATATTCGAGGTCATCGTCTATTTCCTGGAGCCGGCCCAGGTCTTCCATCAGCTCGCGGTTATGAGTGCCGGCCTTTCCTTTTTTCTGGGCAAGCCCGTGGTCTTTTGTTGCGGTTTTTTTCCTGCCGGTCTTTGATTCTCCTTCCGTGAGCATCGGGACAAACGTGAAGCTCAGAAGATCCGGAAATGCTTTCATGATATGGCGGACAAGGTCGAACTTGAACAGGTCACGCGCATCGCCAAAGAACATCCGGTTCATACAGTCATCCTCAAGCGATGATCTGTGGGGGAAAGATAAAAAAGGTGCTGGATGCTGAGGGTTTTCAAACCCGAAGCAGAAGAAGATCGTGAGACGTTCTTCGAATTGGATCCCTGCAGAAAAAAGGTTATTTCTCTTCCCGCACCATCACGATAGCTTTCTTCGGGCATTCGTTGGCACAGATGCCGCACCCCTTGCAGAAATTCAAATCAATCTCAAGATCATCGTTGATGACCGCATCGGGACAGTAGGTAGCACAGAGCCCGCAGGCATTGCACTTCTCCTTGTCCACGACAGGTTTGAAAACCCGCCAGGTCCCGGTCTTCCCGGCGGCTCCAACGACAGGCCTGCTGATGGCCAGCCGTTCGCGCTTTGGTGTGCTGTTCATGCGCTCATCTCCAGGTAAGCGGCTTCCGCAGCCTTGACATTCCGCTCATCGGTGAACATCTCCCGGATCGCTTTCTTTGCCGAATCGACTGAGACGATCCCCATCTTTGCGAGAGCGCCAATCACCGGCGTGTTGAGGATCGGGCTTCCCGATACTACGAGTTTTTCCTTCAGGGCAATGCCGGTCAGGTCAACGTTGTTCGAAGTGTATCCGGAGAATGCCTTCTTCTGCTGGCTGTTGACAAGGACCTTCCCGCCGGATTTGAGGCCCTGCAGGACATCGACCACGTCCATGACGCTTGCGTCAAGTACAACAACCATATCCGGTTTCTTGATCTGGCTGTAGATCCTGATGGGCTTGTCATCGATGCGGACAAATGAGACGATGGGAGCCCCGCGACGCTCGGCACCATAGAACGGGGCGGCGGTTGCGTATTTCCCGTCATGGATAGCGGCAAGGGCGAGGAGCCGGGCAGCGGTAACGCCACCCTGCCCGCCCCGGGAATGGATGCGGATCTCAAACATTGGTGGTCACCCCGAACCAGAACTCGGTTCCCATACGACGTTTGCGTACAAAGTCCGCAACGTCTTCGTACGTGACTTCCTGTCCGCCGAGACCGGCGATCACGCTGAATACCTCTTCCTTTGTCTGTGCCATGATCTCTGTCGCGAGAATCCCCCCGCGGCCAAAGGAGTAGTCGCGGTCGATAACAACAACCTGTTTTCCTTTCAGGATATCGAGTTTCGGGAACGGCCGCAGCCAGCGCAGGCGCAGGGAACCGGCTTTAATCCCTTCCTTCCGGAGCAGGTCGATAGCTACCTCGGCCTCTTTCCCCAGGGTACCCATCGCGACAACGATCACATCTGCATCATCGCACTGGTAGTTATCAGTAAACCCGTACTTCCGTCCGAAGCGTTTTGCGAATTCCCTCTCGGTCTCTTCAATGACCTTCACGGAATCCCGCATTGAGCGCTCGATCTCCCAGCGGAATTTAAAGTGCTGGTCAGCACCGGTAAGACCGCCGTAACCTGCCGGGTTCTTTACATCAATCGCATGGGGCAGGTGTATGGGAGGGACAAAGTCGCCCGGCTCGACCGTGTCGAGCGGCTGCATGATATGGGAGAGGAGGAAACCGTCAAGGTTCACCATCACCGGCAGGAGCACATCGTTGTGTTCGGCGATCCGGAATGCCATAATCGTTGCGTCATACGCTTCCTGCACGGTGCTCACGTACACCTGCAGCCAGCCGGTATCGCGTTCCTGCAGGGCATCGGTGTGTTCCGCCCAGATGTTCCAGCCGGGCCCGAGCGAGCGGTTGACGTTTGCCATCACAATCGGAAGGCGGGCACCTGCGGCCCAGTTGGTCATCTCGTGCATGTAGAGGAGCCCGTGGGAGCTGGTTGCCGTGAATGTCCGGGCTCCGGTGATGCTTGCGCCGATACAGGCGGCCATCGCCGAGTGCTCGCTCTCGACCGGAATATACCGGCTCTTCAGTTCGCCGCTGGAAACGAATTCTGCGATCTGTTCCACGATCTCGGTCTGCGGGGTGATGGGATATGCGGCGACTACATCCGGCCTGATCTGCTTAACCGCTTCGGCTACTGCCTTGTTGCCGGTCGCGATCTTCTTCATGGTGCCGCCTCCTCTGCCGCGAGTTTTGCAAAGTTCTTTACAATCCGCTGTTTGAGAATATCTACCGTCTTTGCATCAATGCCCTTGAACCGGCCCTGCGGGGCAAGGTAGTCCTCGAGCGGGATGGGTTTTTTCATCGCGACTTTTGACTGTGCACCGATGGTCAGTTTCCCGTACTCGCGCTCGTACAGCACCCATGTGCCGGACTTCACGGCAAGCTTGCCCATCTCAACGGTCTTCTCGGTCGAGTACCGCCAGCCGGGCGGACACGGGGCGAGGACGTGGATGAAGCTCGGGCCGCGGAAGCTGAGGGCCTTCTGCACTTTCTTGAAAAGGTCCTGCGGGTAGGCAGCGGCAGCGGTTGCCATGTAAGGGGGGTTGTGGGCGGCGATGATCCCGTCGATATCCTTCTTGAAATCGGTCTTGCCCGTCGGGGTCGTGGTGGTCTTTGCCCCGAGCGGAGTTGCGCCGGACCGCTGCATACCGGTGTTGCCATACGCTTCGTTGTCGTAGCAGATGTAGAGGAAATCGGTACCCCGCTCAAATGCACCCGACATCGCCTGGATCCCGATGTCGAGCGTCCCGCCATCCCCGGCATAGACGATCACGTTCGTCTTCTTCCCGGCTGCCCGGAACGCGTTGCTCATGCCAGAGGCACAGGCAGCTGCGGCACCGAACGCGATGTTGTAGACCGGGACATTGAACGCGGTGTTCGGGTAGATGCCCTGGATGACACTCGTGCAGCACGCGGGAACGACGAGCACAGTGTCGGGCCCTGCTGCCTTGAGCACATACCGGAGGGCGAGCGAGTCGCTGCACCCGGCACATGCCGAAGTACATTTCAGCACATATTCTTCCTTGGGAATTTCGGCGATGGTATCCAACTCCTGCAGTGATGGTGAACGGATCGGTGAACGCGAACGGGCGATCGGTGATCTATCATTATTTATCATCACGGCTGGTGAAAAAAGTATCAGATCCGGACCGGTCCCGCTGGACCCGTCAGGAAGACCGGAATACGAGACGCCCTTCAATGTGCCGGTTCAGGTTTGGGTGGGTCTGCAGGTACTCCTCAAGGACGCTGGTCGTTGACGTGGCCACGACTTTTGTCCCGCTCATCTGCGCCAGCTCATCCGGGGTGATATTAAGGTTTTTTAAACAGTTGTCTGCATGATACCCGATCAGCCCGAGCGTATAGTGCCGGGTGTCATCGACCGGCTCGCCGTTGACTTCGAGGGATTCGAGTAATTTTTTCCGGTCGTTATACACGGCTCGCACGGCTGCATTCACCTCGTAACATTCCCCCTCACCATCCCGGTTCTCCGGGCGCATGATGTGGGAGAAGATGCCCATCAGCTGTTTTCCTGTGATACTGTACCGTTTCAGGGTATCGTCGAACGGGAAACACGCCCTGAAATCCCCCAGTGTTACAGCGGGCCCGAGCTCCTTTGACCGGATCGCTCCCGCGCCCATCAGCATTACATCGCAACCGGCAGTTTCACAGAAAATATCGGCCACAAGATTGCCAAGCGTCGACTCCTCCTCGCGGCGGGGATGGGTGAGTGGTGTAGCAAATTTCGCCAGCAGTGTCCTGTACTTGCGATCAACGACCTCCCTGAACGAGTCGATGAATTCAACGAGCCGGGGATCGGGCGCGATTGTCTTTGCAGAAATTTCCACCAGCTTCCACTGAAAGTCGATGATGCTGTTGGTATCGTCGTCCACCGTGATATCGAACCGCCCGATATAATTGGTACCGACTCCTGCCTGTGCGATCAGGATATTGTTCTCGCGGGCTGGTGCATCGAGGATAGTATGTGAATGACCTCCGATGATCATGTCAACTCCCCACGCAGGATCCAGCATCCGCGCCAGCTCCCGGTCCGAATCAAAACCGATATGCGTGAGCAGGATGGTGAGGTCGATATCATCATTCTTGTAGGCGTCGCAGATCTTTCCGACTTCTGCCCGGGCTTCTTCGAGTGAGATGAAGCTCCCGATCTCGGAGTCCCGTGCAATGGAGTCCATCACTTTATCGGTAATGATGCCGATGAACAGGATATCCATCCCGGCTTTTTTTAAGATAATGTGCGGAACCATCAGGCGCTTGTGGTATTTTTTGATATACAGGTTGGCGTTGACGATGGGGAAATTGGCCATCTTCTCCAGAAAGAGGAGGTGTTCAAGACCATAATCGAGTTCATGGTTTCCCAGCGTGACCACGTCAGGAGAAAGAAAATTCATGATCTCCATGGTCGAAACACCCTTGTATTCCGAATCGATCAGGGATCCCTGGACCATGTCCCCGGCGATAACGTAGAGAACGTTCTCCTCTTCGCCGCGAACTTTGTTGATATATCCCGAGAGCAGGGCAAGCCCGCCGATCAGTTCCCCCGATCCGCCGGCAACCTCCGCAAGAAAATCGCCATGCATGTCATTCGAATGCAGAATCGTGAACTTCTCGGTGTGCATAGCAAAGGAAATCTTATGGAAAATAGTTATGTGTTGTGTTTTTATCCACTACATCTCTGCGAAAAGAGTACAAAAAGAGTACTGAAAAAAAGTTATCTGTTTTCTACGGTCCCCCGGTAGAGCCCCTTGGGAATGGCTATCTCAAACCGCACACCTTTTCCCGGAACACCCGTCTCCCTGATGCTCATGTCGGAGATCTCGAGAATATCATGGACAAAGAACAGGGAGAAGCCCGTTTCCGACCCGACACCCCGCACAAAGAGGTCTTTTTTCTTCTCCTGCGGGATCCCGACCCCGTCATCCTCGTATATGAGTTGCAGGACGCCAGCGGTTTCCTGGCAGCTGATGCGGATCTCCGTGGCTGTTTTCCCGTGTTTCTTCGTGTTTTCGATAAGGTGGGAAAAGACCTTCTCGATAACCGGGTCACAGTAGAGCTCGAGGTTCTGGAGATCCATCCTCAATGCGAGCGATCCGATCTCCAGAAAGGACATGATCATGCGCAGCACCTGCGGCAGGTTCACCCATTGCGGGGGGTGGATGCCCATCTCCTGGTATTCCTTGGTGTACTGGAGCTGGCGGTAAATGACCCTGAGAACCTCCTCTTCGGAATCGATGAATTTTTTCAGCTTCTCGTCCGTGACAAGGTCCTTGGAGAGTTCAACGTACCCCCGGAGGCCGGTGACCTTGTTCTGGATATCGTGCCAGGCAACGATGTTCATCAGCTGGAGTTTCTGGTTGGCGATCCGGAGCGCCCGTTCCTCACGTTTCCTCCGCGAGATATCCCGCGAGATTGCAATGACATATGTCTTGTCCCTGAGCTTTGCGAGCCGGGCACTGATCTCAACGGGCAGGAGCGATCCGTCTTTTTTGATCTTCTCGGTCTCGAACCGCGCCTCACCCCGGGTCAGCAGTTCCATCATGATCGCCCGTGACCGCTGGGAGAGATCCCGGGAACTGAGTTCGAGCAGGGTCTTTTGCACCAGTTCATCCTTTGCATAGCCGGTCTGGCGGACGGCCACATCGTTGGCATCAACGATCTTCCCGGGCATTCCCGAGGGGGTGATCTCAAAGAGGTAAATGGCATCGTTTGAATGCTGGAAGATACTGCGGAACCGCTCCTCGCTCTCCTGAAGTGCCTGTTCAGCCTGTTTCCGTTCGTGAACAGCATGGGTATTGATTACAATGCCGTCAACGCCCGGGACCCCGAGCAGGTTCACGCCAATGGATTCCACGTACAAGGTACTCCCATCGGCGGTAACCATCCTGTACTCGGTCGGTCTTCCCGGGTTGGTACCGGTATAGACCTTCTCAAGATCAGCCGCAACGCGTTCGCGATCGTCCGGATGGATAAGATCAATGAAGTTCCTGTTGTTCTGCGATTGCTCCTGGTATCCCAGTATCTTAAAAAACGCCGGGGAACTGTAGACCAGCTGTTTTTCCTGGTCAAGGATCTGGATGATGTCCGAAGAGTTCTGGATGAGGGCACGGAACCTGGTCTCATTCTTTTCAAGTTCCTCCCTGGCTTTTCTCGTTTCAGAAATATCACGGAAGAAAACGGTCATCCTGTTCTGCCCCAGCGGGACGGCATGGATCTCAAAAACCCCCGTTATCTCATCTGTTCCATACTCAACATCATCACGATGGAATGGTTCCCCGCCGCGGGCTACATTCCGGCAGGCATCGGGGATCCCGGTTGAGACCGGGGACGGGAAAGCCTCCTCGATAGTTTTCCCGACAAACCTGGTGCAGTCGGTGTTAAGGATCCGGTTCGCGGACTGGTTCCCGCTGATAAATACCAGGCTTCCGTCATCATGCAGTTCGTACACAAACGAGCCGAACGGGGCAACATCAAGGATCGACTGCAGGCGTTGTTCAGCGTCCCGTAATGCGGTCTCCGCTTTCTTTCGTTCTGTCAGGTCGACACCGATACAGAACAGGATCGTGCTTTTCCCTGGGATCTTTACTACGGCATGGCTGACAAAGACCGGTACCCGTGTCCCGTTCCGGTGCAGGAGATCCAGCTCTGTCGATGGTCCGGGTACTCCGGTCATGGCCATCTGGTCGCAGGTTCCGGTGGTCACTTCCCGGAGATCAGCCGGGATGAGCAGATCGCGGATGTCCTTCCCGACTGCCTCGTCAGCGGTATACCCGAACATCCTCGTGCTGGCTTCGTTCCAGGAGATCACGGTATAATCCGGCCGGAACCCCTGCACCGCAACTGATGGTACGTACTGGAGAAGGGTCCGGAACCGTTCCTCGCTCTCCCTCAGTTCCTCCTCGCTCTTCTTCCGGTCGGAGATTCCGCGGGCAATTCCGATGATGTCAGGGCCCCCGACACCTTCAGACCGGACCCTGGCGTTTACTTCGAAGGGAATAAATCTGCCGTCTTTGGCCCGGATTTCAACCTCGTAGAATGTACTGGACCGGGCCCCGTTCCTGATCTTTGCGGTCTCCTCCAGCATCATCTCCCGGGTATCGGGCTTAAAATAATCCAGGATGTTTTTCCCGATCACGTCATCCGGCATGTAGCCCAGTAACGAAAAAACGGTTGGATTAATGGATTTTATTTCCCCGGAAAAACTGAGCGTACAGATGATATCGATAGAATGGTCCACCAGTTCGCGGTACCGTTCTTCGCTTTCCCGCAGCGTCATCTCGACATTTTTACGATCAGTAATATCACGCTGGACACCCCAGAGATGGATGACGTGACCGTCCTTTACAACGCCGTTCATGGTATTGGCAAACCAGCGGGTCTTCCCGGCCCGGTCGCGTTCCTCTGTTTCATAATCCGTTACATGATACCCGTCACGGATGAATTTGCGCATAAACTCGAGCATGCTGGGATCGCCCGTATCTATGACAGACCCGAGTTTTTGTCCCGTCAGGTCTTCAGCGCGCTCATACCCGTACATCCTGGCCATTGCATCGTTGCATTCGGCAACGTGCCCGTGTTGAATGAAGAGGGCGATCTGTTCGTCTGCGGGCAGGGATGCGGGGATCTCACAATCAGTCTCGAACCGGAAAACACCCTCGCTGCTGTTTTTAATGAATGTCCGGTATCGCTCTTCGCTCTGCCGCAGGGCGTCTTCGGTTGTTTTCTGTTCCGATAAGTCGATGAACGATTCAATGAGCAGGTTCCTGCCGGAAATCTTTGCGGGAACGACCGTCTTGAGTACCGGAATTTTCGTTCCATCTGCCGCAATAATTACCCGTTCTGATGCATCCACCTGTTCGCCCAGATCTGTCACCGGGCATTTACCGGCTTCAGCCGGGCAGATAAAACGGTGGCAGACAGATCCAATAACCTCTTCGCGGGGTGCACCGATCATTTCCAGGGCACGGGGATTGGCATCGGCAATAACGTGTGTCTCTGCATCAACGAGTATAATCCCTGCATCCGCGGATTCAACGATGGTCCGGAACCGCTCTTTTGTCTCCTCAAGGATAGCCTGTTCTTTTTTCCAGTCCGTGATATCGGTAACAAAACCTTCGACCGCAACAGGATGACCTGCAGCATCACGGACCAGCGTTGTCCTTAAAAATGACCAGTGGATGTCCCCATTTTTGTGAACGATTTGGAATTCTGCTGCTGGAGGATTTTTTCCGTTTATAAGGAGTTCCAGTTGTCTGCCAAATGCGTCTTTCCCTGACGAGTGGATCAGCTCATACAGGAGGCCCGGTTTTTTATAGAATTCTTCCGGCGGGTACCCGGTGAACGATAATGATACCGGGCTGACATATTCATACCTGCCCTCAGGGAGGGACATCCGGTACAGGAGATCCGGGGCATCTTCGGCAAGCCGGCGGAATTGCACTTCGCGTTCGCTCAGGCTCTTCTCGCTTTGTTTTTTTTGTGTCGTGTCAATTGCGATCACTGCTGCACCCATAATGAATCCCGTATCATTACAGACCGGATAGCACGAGAGATCGAAATACCGGCGGCTGCGTGCATTGTCCCCGAAATAATCGCTTACGGATCCTTCGTTTCCTGCCAGCGCCTGACGGATGAGATTCTGCATCCTGGTAAGGTCCTTCTCGATGGGCACGAAAACATCCAGTTTTTCACCCGGCCGGATTCCGGTGCCGTATATTTCCCGGATATCATCGGCATGTTTTTTATTGAAATTTGTATAACGGCAATCGGTGTCAACGGAAAAAATCGCGGTATTTGCACCTCCGATAATTGCCTCCAGCAGCGCACAACGGATGTTCAGCTGCTTCTCGCTCTCTTTTAAGTTCTGGATCAGTGTGCGGAGATCTGCAGGCCGGCGGGATGGTTCCTGAATGGATGATGAATTCTCATTTAGGAGAGGATCCGCCGGGATCTGTCGATCATCCGGTCCATCTGTTCTGTGATCTGGTGTCATGTTCTGAAAATTCCCCCCGGAAGATACTCAGGAACGTTTCTCTAACTGACATTATAATAAATGTGGTCAGATGAGGTGTTATTGGATTTTTTTTATCATCCACCACTTTCACACCGCCCGGTTCTTCATTTATCTTCCGGATCCTTCAACATGGTAGATGGGGAGGAGGTATTACCCTCCAAAGAAGAGTCAGATACCGGTTCGGTACACGCTTCACTCCTCCCGACCTCTCAAAAACCCTGAATGTAAACCCCCCTCTTTTTGTTTTTGTCCGGGACATCCTGCAGGGTTCATGCTTCACAATCATAATATGTTTTGTTTTCCTGCTGACACGATCATAACCATCCGACGACATGATAATATATTTAGGGATCGTTTTTCTAATGTCTGCTATGGCGCTTCGATCGATGAACCTTCCCGGTGTCGGGACAAAATATGAAATTGAGACTGATAAGGGGGATACAATTGCGATCTTTTTTACCAAGACCGGTACGATCCAGATGTATACCCTCCAGAAAGGTTGCCAGACCCCCAGTGCAGCAGTGATGACGCCCATTGAGGCACGGCGACTCGGGAACATCCTCACCGGGGCTATCATCGAAGCCGATAAGGAAAGCGTGGAGATTGCATTTTCGGCCCTTGCAGACCTTCGCGTCACGATCCATACGTTCTATATCCCACAGTCCGTGACCGGAAAAACCATCGAGGATCTTCAGATACGGGCAAAGACCGGTGCGACCATCATCGCCGTCTGCCGGCACGATAAGAATATCATTAACCCGCCGCCCGCCTTCGCATTTGAATCGGGGGATGCCGCACTGGTCATCGGGGAAAGTGACCAGATTAAAAAATTTGAGCGCGAAATAATGGTGGAGTAATGGAAGGCTTCATCATCGCGCTTTTTGTCTGTCTGGTACTTGCACTTATTTCCAAATATCTGTCAATTCCTGCCATACCGTTCTATATCCTTGCAGGTGTCGTCCTCGGAGGTGCGGGTCTTGGAATCGTGGCACCGAACGAGGTCAGCCGTTTCTTTTCCGATATGGGCCTTCTTTTCCTGTTATTTTTCATGGGCCTGGAGCTGAAACTGGAGCGGATCATCGCCAATCCCTCCAAAGTTCTCACCGGCGGGCTTATCGGCCTTACCGTGGATATGGGGATTGGTTTTACGGCGTCCTACCTGCTGGGATTCACCCTCATGGAAGCCTTCATTGTGGGTGCAGCATTCTATATCACCAGCACGGCTATCATCATCACGTCCCTGATTGAGAACCGGAAACTGATGAGCAAGGAGGCCGAGACGATCATCTGGGTGACCGTTTTTGAGGATATTATCCTGATCATCATCCTGGCCGTCCTCTCGGCAAGCGATCAGAACCTCCTGTTGTTCTTTGTGAAGATTATGCTGGCCCTTGGCCTTATGTATGCCATCTCCTTTTACGGAAAGGAATTTCTCGTTTCCATCCTTGAGCGCGATGATGAGATCCCGATCCTTTTTACATTCGCGGCAGTTCTCACCACCGCGTCGGTTGCCATCTACCTGGGAATACCCCAGACCCTGATGGTGATCGCGCTGGGAGCCGCCTTTGCAACAACGGATCCCGATGCATTTGAGCAGCATGCCCGGCCGTTCCGGGATGTCTTTATGGTCATGTTTTTTGTATTCTTCGGTGTATCGATCGACTTTACCAGCGGTGTAGACTGGTTCGTTGTGGCGGTCATCTGCATACTGGCAATCCTGAGTAAGCTGGTCTCCAGTATGATCATCGGTGTCGTCCTCCATGGCTCCACCCTCTCGGGCCTTGAGATATGGGCAAATATGATCAGCAGGGGTGAGTTCTCGATTGCACTTGCCGTATTATATGGATCGCCGGTCATCGCAACAACTATTGCTGCAATGGTAATCTTTACCTCCATTGTTGGTGCGTTCACGGCAAAATACAGTACCTGGATACGGCGTGAGGTTATCAGTCGCAGCCGGCGAAAAGCACTCATGTACCGGCCTCACAACAACCGGTAACATTTACCCGGTCAACACAAGCCCGGCCGAATGCATGCGGGCATGAGCGATCTTCCAGTACTCCCTGTTTTTACCGGGGATCGGTTTCAGGGCTCGTGCTCGTTTTTTGCAAGGTGGTGGTGGTCGTGGCCCCTTTTCGTGATGATCCGCTGGACCACAAGGCGGGAACTGCAGAGGTCGTCCCCGGGGAATCTTCCAATGCGCACGATCTCGGGTGTCAGGCCTCTCTCTTTAAGCTGGCGGGACAGGGTCTCGGCGTCGAACATCTGGTTGAACCCGATGGTGATAACATCAGGGTGGATCTTCTCAATCGGCAGGAACATATCGGTCACGTCACCGAGCATTGCATGGTCCACCGGTTTCAGTGCAGCAACCATGGCAAGGCGCTGTTCTTCGGGAATAATCGGATGAGGCTTGTGTTTCACGTTCGCATCGCGTGCCACGATCACGAACAGTTCATCCCCGAGTTTTTTTGATTCTTCCAGGTAAAAGAGATGGCCCGGGTGGAGGAGGTCAAAGGTGCCCGTTGCAACAATACGCCGGCCGGTCATGCAACAACCTCTAGTTCGTGCGGTTCCCCGTCGGCAGTAAAACACCGCCAGTCATTCTTCCGGTACGGATAGCCGATGATCAGGTGGTATCTGCCGGTCCGGGGAAAAAACCTGAGATCAGCATCGGATGGGATGATCGGACCGCTGGGATGGCTGTGAGCGCTTCCCGCGACATGGGTATCGAGCGGCATCATGTCATAGAAGAGCGACGCGGAGTCCTCGCGGACGACTGTGCCCGGGAGCATATTCACTTCATCGATGAACCCGTCGCGTTCACGGAGAAGTGCCACGAACTCGTTGGGATGGCTGTCCTGCGCCATCCGGAGAAGGAGCGAGAGAATATCTTTTTTTATCCCGTTGATCTTCATGGCATGTTCCTCCTGCGGCTCCGTAAATGCTGTACCGATCCTGTTGGTCCCGGAAACAAAAAAACTCTCCTCATAAAAAAAGGGTATTATTTTTCGATCTTCGCAAGGTCAGCACTCAAATCCTGCGAGAGATCGACACCGGTAAAGTCGCCGCTGGTGGGCAGGGCCATCGCAAATCCCGGGGTGATGTCATACTCGACCGTGGTGTTTGCCGGTACGGTGAGATCGAGAATGTGCCCGCCGGTCTTCCGGTCATCGCTGATGAAGTGGAGGTGATATCCTGCAACATTGATCCCTTTGAAAAAGACCGGGGTATAGAATCCGATTACCGTCCCGGTGCTGTCGGAATACGAGTAAACCGACTGGTTTTTTGATGCATTGGCAAGTGTCGGGTAGGGTTTGTGCTGTGCCGGTATCGCCCGGACTTTCATGGTGGGGAATGTCCCGTGCATCCGCACCGCGTAGACCATGTTCCCGGTCGGGAGCTTTTCTGCCATCGTTGAAGAGAAGACGGAAAGGTTCATCGGAGTGCCGGTGGTTACTGCCTGATCCTGATCGAAATACGTCACTGTTGCAAACGGGGTTGTCTGGCCGTCCGTGGCCGTGTAGATATGGCCGTCTGCTTTTGCCTGGTAAACAACGCCATCCAGTACGATCATCTCGCCATCCAGCGCATCGAAGGTGCCGATCCCGAAGTCGCCGTGCTTACGGGTTTCCCCGACCGGCTGGACCCCGTCAAAGACACCCTGCATCAGGGCATCTATGGTCGAGACCTGGTACAGTACATCCCGATCATCCGTTGTCCGGGCAGTATCCGGCATTTTCGTAAAGTGGGTATATACCGATGCACCGGCAAAGACGATGACGATTGCAAGCCCGATACCGAGAAAAAATTTTGGATCCATAAAAAAGCCGGTTAATTATTTCTTACCCGTCACCTTGATGACATGGTAACCGAACTGGGTCTTGACCGGGCCGACAACCTTGCCGACCTCCTCATAGAATGCGACCTTCTCGAACTCGGGAACCATCATTCCCTTGCCGAACCACCCGAGGTCGCCGCCGCTCTTGCCGGACGGGCAGGAAGAGAACCGTTTCGCAACGGCGGCAAATTCCTCGCCGTCGGTAATGCGCTTCATGATCTGGTTTGCCTGTTCTTCTGTCTTGACAAGGATATGGGATGCGCGTGCCTGTGCTGCCATGCAGTAAATGTGCATTGTTGCGGAAGATAAACGTTAGGTGCCGGTGCGCTAAAATTCGCCGTCCTGCTCGAAGCTCCGCCCGTACCGGATCGCGAGTTCTGCCTTGTACAATTCCCGGCCAAGATACCCAGCATGATCGGGAAGGGAGATGTCTCCCTGCGACAGGAGGGTGTAGAGCACATCCTGCCAGCGTTTACCGGTGACGGCTTTTCCATGGATGACAGCAACGATCCGGTCGCCTTCAATCCCGATCCGGAAATTGCCCCTGGGATCGCAGGTGATCTCATCTGGCATGGGACGGGCTGTAGCAGAGGCAGTATATTCAAGCGGGGGCTCGCGCCTGCGCCGCTTCTCCTTAAGTACGAGGAGGTCGATCCCGAGATCCTTGGGGTAAGGACGGTTCCCTGCAAGCACCATCATCTCCGTTGCCCGTCGCATCTCGCGGATGGACCCCCGGGTCTTATCAGAATGTTCGCTCGTGAAGATGATCGATGCACCGGCTTCTGCAGCAATACCGGCAAGGAGTGCATTCGCCCCGACCGAATCAGCGTCAAGCAGTTCCACGACGTTTCCCGCGCCGAAAAAGACCGGACAACTGAATTTCCTGAATCCGGAAAGCGAGCGGGTGAACCCCGAACCAACAGGCTGGAGGAGCGGATCGGCGATGATGCACCGGACACCGGCTTTTTTTGCAAGGGCGATATTTTTCGTCAGGGTGGTGTTCCCCGGTACCACCACTACAGCCACGCCCGCCATGGCCACGTCTTTACCCACTTCAGGAATGTTTGTCTCCTGCAGGCTGAGCACGATATCGGCTCGGCCGAGGGCCGCCCGGATCAGGGACGGATCCTGTGTATCAACAGCGAGCGGGGCATCGAGATCCGCAAGAAGAGAAAAAACCCGTGTTACATCATCCGGTGTTGCATCGAACCCGAACCCGAGGTCAACGATATCTGCCCCGGAAGCATGGTATCCTTCAACAGTACTCCGGATATCCCCGCACCGGTGTGCGTCCATGATCTCCGCCAGCACTTTCATCCGGGAGCCCCCGCCGATCTTTACACCCCGGATAAGAAAATCAGGTATTGCATCCTTTTCCTGTTCTTCAATCCTGCGCAGGGCACTTTCTGCCTTTCTGGCAGCAAGGAAATCGTCAGCCGGAACCGTGCGCGAGAGTTCCATGGTGCCAATCAGCGGCAGCACCAGTGCAATGTCTGCTGCGTGGCGGGGTCCCCGGTAGACAGGAACACCGGTCTCGCGCTCCACCTGTTCGAACGAGGCCGTGCACATCCCGGAGACAATAACGCAGTCATACTTCTTTTTCTTCAGGAGCATGCGGAGCGCGTGGGGGGTAAGAAACGAGGCAATTTCGCCGGTCACCACGACATCAGCATCATATTCCGCTGCAGCGCGTCTCACCAGCGATTCGGTAGCGGCTCCGGTGGGAAGGAGAATGCGCATAAGTTCCCTTAATACCAGAGAGATAAAAACACTATGATCAGATGCTGACCTGCGATTTGCATGTGCACACAAATTTTTCAAAAGACGGCGAAAGCAGTGTCGAAGAGATCCTGAAACAGGCAGAGGCAGCGGGGCTTGACGCGATCGCAATCACCGATCACGATTCGGTTGACGGCGCAAAGGAAGCGCTTGCATGCACTACATCAGTCCTCGTGATCCCGGGAATCGAGGTCTCTACCAAGCAGGGACACCTCCTCATACTCGGCGTTACGGAACTGATACCCCCGGGGCTTGATGTGATCGTCACGGTCGAGATCGCCCGGCGGATGGGGGCTATAGCCATCCTCCCCCACCCCTACCATGTCTGGCGCCATGGTGTTGCCCGCCGGAAGAAGGCCGGGATGGATGTCGTGGACGCAGTGGAGGCCTTCAACAGCCGGTATATCGTGGGGTCGGCCAACACCAAGGCAGCACGGATTGCAAAGCGGCTCGGTAAACCCTGCGTCGGCGGAAGCGATGCCCATAATGCACGGTTCGTCGGATTCGGGAGAACGTATGTGGATGCAGAAAGAAATGTCCCTGCAATCCTTGACGCGATCCGGGCCGGAAAAGTATCCTGCGGTGGGAAGAAGACGCCGCTGCGCACCTATACACGCCAGTCGATCAACAACACATGGAAGAAGATAAAGCGGATAACCCGGCACGTCCAGCTCCGGTAAGGCTGGCCTTCCGGGTATCATACCTGGGCAGCCGGTTCTTCGGCTCGCAGATGCAGGCGTCCAGCCGTACCGTGGAAGGCGAGTTCATTGCGACATGCCAGCGGCTGAGCCTGTTCGAAGACTGGCGGAAGGCCGGTTTTGTGTCGGCCGGAAGAACGGACCGGGGCGTCCATGCCCGCGGGCAGGTCATCGCTTTCACCACGGATGCTCCTGACCGTGCGATAGCGACAATCAACATCCAGCTGCCGCCGGATCTCTGGTGCTCCGCGTATGCGGTTGTCCCGGAACCGTTCCACCCGCGCTATGATGCAAAATCCCGGACATACCGCTATTTCTTTTCAGAAGTCCCCAGGAAAACCGGTGAGATGGAAAAGGCATCCCGGCATTTCCTGGGCATCCACGATTTCTCGCACTTTGCCCGGGTAAAAGACAAGAACCCCCTGCGGAATATCCTTTCAATACGCGTTGCTGAGGAAGACGGATTTGCGTTTCTCGAAGTGACTGCGGAAAGCTTCCTGTGGCACCAGGTACGATGCATGGCGACCGCCCTTCTCCGCGTAGGAAATGGCGAGGCAGAACCGGATTCCATTGCGTTATTTTTGCGGGGTGAACCTGATAAACCGCTGTCACCCGCCCCGGCCGAAGGGCTGGTGCTCTGGGACACGGACTGCGGTGTGAGCTGGTTACCGCTCCCGGAACGGGAACGCAGCAGTACCTTCATGGACCATCTCTGCCGGCACCATGCTCTCATGGAGAAAGTCTGTAGGGTCCTCAGGAAGCCCTGAAAAGAAAAAAAAGATCTGCTCCTGTTCAGAACGAATTGATCTGGTTATTGCGGTATTTTTGAACCTGCACCGAATTCACGGTCGATCCACGCTGAGATCCCATCCCTGACATTCCGGTAGCCTTCAAGGGCCTCATCTTCAGTGCCCGGTATCAGGTGGGGGTCGGCAAATCCATGATGGATCGTCTTTTTTGCACCAGGTACAATCGGGCAGACCGCTTGGGCGTTGTCGCAGAGGGTGATGGCAAGATCAAAAGGAACCCCTTCATATTCTGCGAGGGTTTTTGAACGGTGATGTGAGATATCGATCCCGATCTCCTGCATCACCGCTATGGCCCGGCTGCTTACCTTTGACTGCCGGGTTCCGGCCGAGAATACTTCATACCGGTCCCCGTATTTTGCCCGGAGCAGTCCTTCCGCCATCTGGGATCGTGCGGCGTTTGCCGTGCAGATGAAAAGGATCCAGGGTTTTTTCGTCATTTTTCCTCACATCCGCAGGAGGGTTCCTGCGACTGGCCGCAGCAACTGCCGTCATCGCCGCCGCAGCTGCATTCCGTATCCATATCCTTACCCCGCAGGGCAGCGCTGATCATCGCCCAAGCACAGCCGACACCGCTCTGTACTTCAATTGCCTGCACCGGGCAGTTGAGAGCGCAGGCCCCGCATTCCATGCAGGAGGCCGGTTGTGCGAGATCGACATGGTCCTTCCCTTCAGCAAAGACTGCGTGCGGGCACACCTGTGTGCAGCGTTTGCAGTTGATACACCGCTCGGGATAATATTTCAGGCTTGTCTCTGTATACGAGTCGAAGAATCCTGATTGATTCTTCTTCTCGTCAGGATTCTGTTGAACCTTTCCGGAACCGGACATCAGATCACTCCGATAAGCCGGCTGATTCCAAGAATAATTCCGATGATCACACCGATTCCCGCCATGAGGGCCATGACCGGGACATACCGGAATATCTCCTTTTTCACTCCCGTCCGCGATGTGAATGTCGTGGCGCCGGTAAAGTTCAGGGCAGAGTATGCAACAACTGCCGGCATGATGAGGAGTACAGTAAACGCGCCTGCTGCATTCGCCCAGCCCGGCATAGCCGGGTTTGTACCGAACGAGAGTGCGAAGGGAATGGCGACGACGAGTCCCAGGATCAGTCCTTTGGTTGAGAAATCCTGAGTCGGGATATACGGGAGAAGTGCCGGGAAGAGTACCGTACCTGCAAGTACCGCGGATACTGCCGCAAGTGCAGCAACGGGACCGGCAAGGAACCAGAGGAGCACTGAAACGATGATCAGGGGAAGTACTGAATGGACAAATTCCACGGGAATCAGGACCACGCGCTCTGCCAGCGGGAACTCCATCCGCCGCATTGCCGGTGTTGCCTTGTGTGTTTTGAGATACTCCGGGAGATCTTTTGCCCGGACCGGGCCGTACTCGACAAGGAATTTCGACTTCCTCATCACCTCCGGCCACGAGATCCCCGGCGCCCCCAACTGGGGAACTATGATCTTCCGGTGCCGGACAATACCGGCGAGACCGGTACACTCAATTCTTCGTACCAGTTCCTCAGTCCCGAATGTACCCTTTCCGGCCGCACACCAGACATTGATCCCTTTCGTGTCCAGAACGAGGATCCAGGCATCGATACCGCCAAGGGAAGATCGCAGCGCATCGAAGCTGAGCGTGTAATTTGCAGATGCAAAGACCATGGAGTCCGGATCCGGGTTCCCGAGACGGTAGAGGCCGGGCTCTATCCTGTGGCTCTCCCGCTTCCAGCCCCAGCGGGCAAGGAAGTGGTCGAGCCGGTTGGCAGAGGTGATCGTACTGTCGGTCGTGATGATCTCTGATACCGGTGGATTATCCGTCAGACAGTTGCAAGGCGGTGTCTGCAGATCCGGAGTACACGAGCAGGACGATCCGGCGTTATCTTTTGTACCCATACTTTCAAACCTCATTTTCTCTCAGGTTCCTGCATCAGCGGCCCGAGAACATCTTTTACCATCCCGCTCAGGTTCTCGACTTTCATGAGTGCGAGGCAGCAGACATCTTCACCACGGCTCCAGCTGATCAGGGCAAGTTTATCCCCGGTTCTGATACCTGCCTTTTCCCGGACATCCTTAGGGAGTACCATCTGGCCCCGGTCGTCCACGCTGAGGACTGCCTCAACCCGGCATCCGGATCCCGGAGTGCACCCGAATGGTTCACCGGACGGATTGCAGCCGGCACTGCTGTTTCTTTTTGTCATACCTGTTCCGGATTATTGTAGGGATTCTCAATATTTATATTTTTCAGAAAAATCAGAAAAATCAAACAAGATCCAAAACTCTGGAGATAAAAATCCTGAAGGGTATTGCAGGATAATCACGCTTGTTTTTATCAGCCCTCGCGCTAATAACCGGTTACTGATGGCGGAATTTGTCTGTGACTGGTGCGGTAAATGCTGCAGGAGTTTTGGCGGTTTTATCAGGATCGAACTGAAGCTCACGGACCGTGATTACTATTGCCGGTATGGCATCACCAATGATCTTGTCCTTGTCCACGTCCAGCCGGAATATGCAGAATCTGTTGCCGGGACCTGTTCAGAGCAGAAACCGGGATCGGAAAACCCTGAAAAAAAATGTCCCTTCCTGCAGAAAAATCCCGATGGGAACGGATTTGTGTGCACGGTCTATCCCACCCGCCCCATGGTATGCCGGGAATTCCGTTGTTACCGTATGCTGATCTATACCAGCAAGGGAGAACTGGTGGGAAGGGTCATCGGAGAAAATGACATACGGACTGCGGATGAGGCACTCTCAACAATCTGGAAGGAACATATTGCCCATATTCCCCATAGCCACAAACCGAATACTCCCGATGCCGGATGGATGGCGAATGTCATGGCAATTCTCGGCCGGCACGGGTATCGCGGCGATCCGGTGGAATAAAAAAAATGGAACCGTCCGGTCAGAGCCCTTTTTTCATCTGCCCGACATAGGTTTTCAGATCCTGCACCATTCTGTCCGGGTTGCTGAGATTTCTTCCGACAATGTCGACAATCGCGCTGCCGACAATGACCCCGTCGGCACCTGCCGCTGAACAGACTTGTGCATGGTCGGGCGTCGATATGCCAAACCCGAGAGCGAGCGGAATTTTTGTATGGTTCCTTACCCGCTGCAGGAGATCGATTGCACCGGATGAAACAGTGTCCCGCACACCGGTAACTCCGAGGACTGCAACAAGATAGAGGTACCCGTGCGCCCGGGCGGCGATCTTTTTTATCCGCTCATCGGATGTTGTCTGGGTTACGAGGAAGATTGGATCGATCCCGTACCGGAGGGCCGTCTCATATACGTCTTCGGATTCTTCGACGGGCATATCTGCGATAAGGATGCCATCGACACCCGCATCGTGTGCTTCCTGGTAGAACCGGTCAATCCCCCGGTGATAGATCATGTTGTAATATGCGAGGAAAACGATAGGGGCATCTGTCTTTTCCCGCAGTTCGCGGACAATTTTAAAGATTGTATCCACCGTTGTTCCCGCCGCAAGTGCACGCTCGTCTGCCTTCTGGATGGTCGGGCCGTCTGCTACCGGGTCGGAAAACGGGACTCCCAGTTCAAGGATGTCCGTACCTCCTTCAATGAGTGCCATTGCGGCCCGGATGCAGGTCTCCTTGTCCGGGTCTCCTGCCACCGTGAAACCAATGAATGCTGGTTTTTTTCTGCCGGAAAACACCCCGTCAATCCGTCCCATTATAATCTCCCCTGCATTGCTGCCACTTCAGCCACATCCTTATCGCCCCTGCCGGAGAGGTTAATAACAACGATATCGTCCTTATCAAACCGGTCAGCGTTCTTCATGACCCAGGCCACGGCATGAGCAGATTCAAGCGCCGGGATGATCCCTTCCTTACGGGAGAGGAACCGGAATGCATCGAGAACATCCGGGTCATTCACTGCCGTATAGGTCACCCTCCCGTTGTCCTTCAGCATCGAATGTTCAGGACCTACCCCCGGGTAATCGAGCCCGGCCGAGATGCTATGGGTCGGGAGTACCTGACCATCCGCGTCCTGCAGGAGATAGGAGAGTGTACCGTGCAGCACACCCGCTTCCCCGGCGCAGAGGGTTGCCGAGTGCTTTCCGGTCTCGATCCCCTCGCCACCGGCTTCGACGCCAATGAGCTCCACATCGTCTTTTACAAACGGGTAAAAGATACCCATTGCATTCGATCCTCCCCCGACACAGGCAACGATCGTATCCGGGAGCCTGCCCTCTTTTTTCATAACCTGCCGGCGGGCTTCCTTTCCGATCACGGACTGGAAGTCACGGACCATCAGGGGGAACGGGTGCGGCCCGACAACGGAACCGATCAGGTAATGGGTATCACGGACATTTGCCACCCAGTCGCGGAGTGCCTCGTTGATAGCATCCTTGAGTGTCCGGGTACCTGATTTGACCGGTATAACCTTCGCACCCATCAGTTCCATCCGGAAGACATTGAGTGCCTGCCGCTTCGTGTCGACCTCGCCCATGTACACTTCAACCGGAATCCCGAGTGCTGCCCCGATAATTGCTGTGGCAACCCCGTGCTGCCCGGCGCCGGTCTCGGCGATCAGGCGTTTCTTGCCCATGCGTTTTGCCAGCAGTGCCTGCCCGAGTGTATTGTTGAGTTTGTGGGAACCGCCGTGGACAAGATCCTCTCGCTTGAGGTAAATCCTGCACCCGAGTTCCTTCGAGGCGTTCGGGCAGAATGTAAGCGGTGTCTCGCGGCCGGCATATTCTGTCTGCAGGGCCGTAAGTTCGCTGATAAATTCACGGTCTTTTTTGATCGTTTCGTATGCGGTCTCCAGTTCAATAAGTGCGTTCATGAGCGTCTCTGAAACGTACTGCCCACCGTATTTCCCGTACCTTCCCTTCTTTTTCATGTTATGCACTCCTGCTTGCGGTGATGAACGCCCTCACTTTTTCATGATCTTTTATTCCTGGTGACACTTCGACACCGCTTGCCACATCCACTGCATAGGGCCGGACCCTGTGGATCGCATCCCCGACATTCTCCGGCGTAAGTCCTCCGGCGAGGATGACCGGAATCTTTGAGCGTTTCACGGCATCGCGGGCATAGGATGGATCAAAATCACGGCCTTTCCCATGGCTGTCATCCACGATGACGGCATCGCAATCTTCCGGGATGGGATCGCCCCGTCCGATAACACGGATGATCCTGACGCCCAGATCCTCAGTGAACCTGAACGGGTGGGAGATCTGGATTGCATGAGGATGCAGTGCAATCATCCGCTTAAGATCGTCCTCCGATTTTGTATGAGACACAGCCACGGTTGTGGTGAAAGGACCGACGGACTCAAAGATCTCGCGTGCTTTCTCCTCCCCCGTATGACGCTGCGATACCCCTCCTGAGAAGACGACAACGCCGATGGCATCTGCTCCCTGTTGTTCGGCAAACCGGGCATCTTCCGGGCGGGTAATCCCGCATATTTTTACGCGCATACAAACTCCTCCAGTTTTTTCCGCGGGTGATTGTGGGACATGATGGATGATCCGATTAAGAACGCATCACAGTATTGTTTTATCTCCCTTACATCGTCTGCGGATCTCATGCCGCTTTCCGATATGACCAGCCGGTCATCCCCCCGTATCCGTTCCGACAGGTTCCGGGTTGTCGACCGGTCGACACCAAGTGTGGTAAGGTCGCGGTTATTGATCCCGATCAGGGTTGTTTCTGTCGAGAGCGCCAGTTCAGCTTCAGCACCGTTACGGACCTCGACAAGCGGTTCGAGACCGTAATCGATAACAGTATCGACAAAGCCCGGCAGCCTGTTTTTCAGGACTGCCGCAATGAGGAGCATGGCATCAGCGCCCAGTGCACGGGACTCGGGGATCTGCCGCTCATCGATGATGAAGTCCTTACGGAGGACCGGCAGGCTGACGGCACTCTTGACACGGGCGATATCCCCGCTGGTCCCGCCAAAGAAATAGGGCTCGGTCAGGACCGAAAGGGCAATGCATCCTCCCTGTTCCAGGACCCCGGCCATCATCGGCATATCCACGTTACGCCGGATAACCCCGCTGCTTGGTGATGCACATTTGATCTCGGCGATGATGGCGTTCTTTTTGTTCCGGCACCGGATGGCTTCTGCAAGACTTACCCGGGTCCTGCCAGTGTATTCGGGATACGATGCCGGGAGCAGTGCCACGCGTTTCCCGGTTCTTTTGATTATCTCATCAAGGATCATGCCTCACTCCGTGTTGCCTCAATAAGCGCATCCAGTCTGGCACTGGCGCACCCGGAGTCGATGGAAGATGCAGCGCTCCCGATTCCCTCATGCAGGTCCCGTGCCTGCCCGCCAATACAGATAGCGGCTCCGGCATTCATGAGTACGATATCCCTTCCGGCGCCTTTCTCCCCGGCAAGGATCTCGTGGATGATGCGGGCATTCTCCTGCGCATCCCCTCCGCGGAGGTCCGGGAGGCTTGCCGGAGCAATCCCAAACATTGCCGGGTTCAGCGTATAGTTTCTGATTGCACCCCCGTTCAGTTCGCAGACGCGGGTTTCCCCCGTTGTAGTAATCTCATCAAGGCCGCTCCCGTGAACAACCATGGCACGCGAAAGGCCGAGGATCCGGAGGACTTCTGCCATCGGCCGCGTAAGGTCCGGATTATAGACGCCAAGGACCTGTGCCTGCGCCCCGGCCGGGTTGGCGAGGGGGCCGAGGATATTGAAGATCGTCCTGCACCCCAGTTCCTGCCGTACGGGCATAACATGGCGCATGGCGGGATGATGGGCCGGTGCAAAGAAGAATGCGATACCAACCTGTTCGACAATCTTTGCCTGGCGCATTGGGTCGACTGCGATATTCACGCCCAGTGCAGACAGGACATCTGCGGAACCGCAGGTGCTGCTGACGCTCCGGTTCCCGTGTTTTACCACCGGGATACCAGCACCCGCTGCTACGAGTGCTGATGCAGTGCTGATATTGAAGGTGTGCGTACCGTCACCGCCGGTACCGCAGGTGTCGACCAGTGTTTTTTGGGTCGCCGGCGCTACCGTGACCGCATGCTGGCGCATCACTCGAGCAAATGCCGCAATCTCTTCCGGGGTCTCACCTTTCATCCGGAGAGCGATCAGAAACGCGCCTGTCTGGGATTGCGTGGTGCTGCCCTCCATAATGGCGCCCATGACCTGCCCGGCTTCATCGGGAGTAAGGTCCTTCCGCTCCATAAGCCGGGAGATGGTGTCCCTGATATTCATGATGGCACCCCCTTCGGGTACAGGAAATTCCTGATGAGCCGGTCACCCTCTGGTGAGAGGATACTTTCGGGATGGAACTGGACTCCATCGATCGGGTACCGGGTATGCCGGACACCCATCACGTACCCGTCATCTCTGCTGGTTGCAGTTACTTCCAGCTCGGCCGGCAGGGATTCCTGCGATGCCACCAGCGAATGGTACCGGGTTGCAGTGAATGGTGTCGGGATCCCGGTGAAGATCCCCGTTCCCTTGTGAAGGATTGGGGAAGTCTTCCCATGCATCAGGTGCGGTGCACGGACAACCTTTCCACCGAACGCCATGCAGATAGTCTGGTGCCCGAGACAGACCCCGAGCGTTGGTATGGTCCTGCTCATGCTTTCCAGTACATCGCGGCATACACCGGAATCATCCGGAGTACCCGGCCCCGGAGAGAGGATGATCCGGTCACATCCGCTTTTCTGCAGTACTTCAAGTGGCGTATCGCAGGGAAATACAACCGGTTTTCCTCCAAGCCGTCCCACCTGCTGGTAGAGGTTGAAGGTGAAACTGTCGTAACAGTCCACGATCAGAACGTTCATAGACACGCACCCGACCGCTCGATCGCCCGTATCATTGCTGCAGCCTTGTTCTCGGTCTCGGTCCACTCGTTTGCCGGTACAGAATCGGCAACGATCCCGGCACCAACCTGAACATATGCAGTCCCGTCCCGGACGATCACCGTACGGATTGCGATGGCGAAATCGAGGTTCCGGTCAAATCCGATATACCCCACGGCCCCCGCATAAAGGCCGCGCGATACCGATTCCTGTTCACCGATGATCTGCATTGCCCGGATCTTCGGCGCCCCGGAAACCGTGCCTGCGGGGAAACACGACCTGAATGCATCGTAACAGTCAAGGTTATCCTTCAGCGTCCCGTTCACGGTCGATACGATATGCTGGACATGGGAGAATTTTTCAATGGTCATGAATTCATTGACTTCGACTGACCCGAACCGGCATACCCTCCCGATATCGTTTCTTGCAAGATCGACGAGCATCGTATGCTCGGCACGCTCTTTTGCATCGGCCAGGAGATCCTGCGCAAACTGCTCATCTTCTGCCGGGGTTTTCCCCCGGGGACGTGTCCCTGCAATTGGTACGGTGGTTACTTTCCTCTTCTCCACACGCACCAGCATCTCGGGGCTTGCCCCGATCACTTTCTCGTTGCCAAAATCCAGGTAATACATGTACGGGCTCGGGTTGATCTCGCGGAGTGCGGCATAAACCGCAAAGGGATCGTCTGCGATCCGGCACTCGATCCGCCGCGAGAGAACGGCCTGGAAGATGTCACCTGCGATTATATGCTCCTTGACCAGATTGACTGACCGTTCAAACGCATCCTGCGATACCTGTGATGTGAACGGTGCACACCTGGCAGGGTTTGAGTGTTTTATATGCTGGTCTCGTTTCCCCGGGGTAATTGCGTTGATATGATCAGCGAGAGCCCGGATCCTCTCTGCACATTTATTATATTCGCACTCAATGTCCGTATCATACGTCAGGAACGGGCTGGAGAAGATATACATCTTCTTATCCCGGTGATCGATGACGATACAATCCTTGGCGAACATGAAACAGGCATCAGGCTGATCGTGGTCGTATTTCGGTGATCCCTGTTTTCCCTCCCTCACTTTCTCAAACAGGGAGTAGATGCAGTCGTAAGCAAAGTAGCCGACCATACCCCCGAAAAAGCGGGGAGCCTTTACGTTCATGTAATGGAATCTCGAGAGGACCGATTTGATCCTTTCAACGGGATCCTTTCCCTCCGGCTCCCGGGCAATGGAGATGAACGGTTCCCTGCCCTGCAGGTCCACGGTTTTCCCGAGGGTGATCACGAACTCCGGGTCAATGCCGATGAACGAGTAACGGGCGAGTTTTTCGCTGCCTTCCATGGATTCGAGCAGGAATCCACATCCGGTCCGGGTGCTCGTATAGATATCAAGGGGTGAGATTTCCCGGAGCGGCAGTTCTGTACAAAGAGGGATGATCAGCGGCTTGGGCTGGTCATTCACCGCTGTCATGAATTCCTGGAGCTGCAGGTTGAGTTGTATTCCGGTTGTCATATGCTGGTTACCTGTTGACCGGTTCCCCAGCGGAACGGGGCTCTCCGGTTATTCTGAACACCATTTTTCGCAATAAGGCCCGCGGTATCGGATAAACCGGGACTGTGCGAACTGATTTCATACAAGTCTACTTTGTACATATTTATACATTGTTGTAATTATTTGCGTATTGTTGCATTTATTATTGCATTAGTGTATAGGAAAATGGTGTTCAGCACAGCGGTATGGAGCGAGGATTCCTGCCCCCTCACAAAAACCTAAGACTACAATTACGAGAAAAAAGCTGTCGTTGTATGGAATCGGGAAAATTTTTTGGTTTTTACCTCCCGCTCCTTACGCATCTCCGGTTTTCTCCAAGAACGCTCTTCGCACCGAACACCGGGTTCGTGGTCATGCGTCCTGTCATAGTCCCCGGAACGTACCAGGAGGTACCCGCGGGCGATCTTTACAGGTCCATGCAGGTTATGTTTTCCTTCACTTCCCATTGCGCAGCGAGCGACTGCGAAGTAAAAAAGAACTGGTCTGCCCGGAAGAAGAGGGGCCCTCCGATCAGGTTTGCCACGACCGCCGCCACAATCTGCCCCATGGATGCGAGGATGATTCCTGATCCACAAGGGTAGGGGTGCTTACCTGCCCGCGGAGGAAACAGGGCCCGTAGTGCTGATAATTAACCTGCATACCCGATGATTGTCGATATGGATTATACGAATTCTGGTGCCGGAGGAAAATCAAGAAGGCTATTTAATACGACCGGCAAATCCTGTACAGAATTTTTGGGGGGCTGAACTATGGGCTGGAACCGGGATAATTCATTGGGGTGGGTATTTGTATCGCGGATGATCGGGATCATCTGTTTCCTTATTGTCGTCGTTCTTGCCAACATCCTGACATACTATGTGGAAAATCCGATCTATCATTCGGGTGTTACCTTCATTAACGAGAATTTCTGGCTTCTGGGTCTCATCGCGGTCATCCTGCTGGTTGCAGATATCTTCGGGGCTTTCCCGTTCCCGCTCAATCTCCCGGCACCGATTATCAAGGCGATCGGGAGTGTCTTCTGCATTGCTTTTATCCTCCGTGTATTCCAGTGGGTTGATACCGTCACAACCATGAGTCTCTATCCTGCTTTCTGGCTGGTCTCGTTCCTTGTTGTGCCCCTGGTCTTTCTTATCGTTCTTGCTACGGGATACTTTGAGATCATGCGCCGGCTCTGGTTGCAGCCGAAACTGGATGCAGATGCCGGAGCAGAAGTTGTCCATCTGGCGGTTATAAAAGAACCAGAACAACCGGTCCCGAACGCGAAATCCTGGGAAGAGATCGGTTCAGAATTCCGCATGATGCTGTACGATATTATCCACCGGTTCCGCCAGGAAATCAATAAGAAGAAATAACGTGGGTACCCGCAGCTACCAGTCCGGGTTTTCCTCAAGGAATTTCTTCTCTTTTGCATCGAGTTCTTCTGCGCTCAGGTGTGCCGGCATACAGATACAGCGATGCTCGATAAAAATGCCGCCTTTGAATGTGCCCTGTGGTTCTCCCTGCCTGCATGCCCCATAGACTTCGCCATCGCAGTCATGATACACCTGGGGGAGCCCCTCCCGGAGTGCGCATTCCTTGGCCTCTCTCCATGATTCTGCCATACTGAAACCATTGGCTGACCGCTGTCTTGAGCCTATCTCTGAACGAGCTCACGGACAATCGGAAGGAACAATACTGTTGAAAAAACCCTAAAAAAAAGAAAAATTTTGAAATCAGAACCGGGGTTTCCGGTGCTTGGGCAGGCAGTCCCTGCAGTAGACCGGCCTTCCTTCCGTTGGTTTGAAGGGGACTTCGCACTCTTTGCCACAGTCTGAGCAGACTGTTTTTGTCATCTCTCTGGGACCGAAATTCCTCGGGCCCCCAAAACTCTTTCTTTCCATTGCTATTACTCATGCAGTTTTGATCTGCAAATATTCATTTAACGATTCAGTATAAATACATCTGCCTGAATATTGCGGTTATTTGTCCGACAAATTTCGGCATGTCTAAGGTATGATCTCACAGCCATTGAATTTCTCATGTGCGAAATCCCCCCATGCGATCGTACCCTGATCTATGAGACTCCGGATACGGGGCAGTGCTGTAATAAGTGCCTCGCGGAGGTTCTCCACGGTACCGCAGACAAGCCTGCGTTCAGCCGTCCCCCAGGGCTGGGTTATGTTTGAGTAGAGACACCGGCCTCCACAGAACGTCCGGATACTACAGTCAGAACACTCCCTCCCGATAAGGACAGGATCCAGCTCCAGAGGGTGCGACCGGGATATATGCCCGACATAATACTGGCTCATGCCGATCATCACCGGACAGGGCCCGATATTCCCATCTGTCATGATACTGTAATTGGCATACCCGGACCCGCACCGGAGCCGGCTCTCCTTCCCGAGCAGGAGATCCTCCATGGGATCCAGGAAGGGGTACCATCGCAGTACCTGCCCGTCGGTTTCCATATGGTCAACCCAGTCATCGACAAGCGACCGTATGCCGGGATTATAGGAGTCACGCGTCCATTCGCTGAACCTGCGCAGGGAAAAGTCCCCCGCGAAATTTGCATCAACCTGCCAGTGGATTGAGGCAAAGGAGTAATCCGGGTTTGATGCAAGGTGATGAACTGCCTCCACGATATCTGTTCTCTCCGTTACCGTCATCCTGGCGATCAGTTCTCCGGTAAATCCGCCTGCGCGGATTTCCCTTATATTCTCCATCACCCGCTCATAGACTCCGGTGCCCCTGTTCGCATCGGTGAGTTCCCGGCTGCCGTCAAGGGAGACCAGGATAGTAACAAACCGGTTAACAATTTCCGGCGGGAGCCGGTCCAGCAGGACCCCGTTGGTCTGCATCATAAATCGCCGGACCGGCGCCTCCCGGACAATCTGTTCGATCAGGTCTGCGCGGAGAAGCGGTTCACCACCATAGAATGTAAGCGTGGGGGCGGGATCTTTTTTCAGGAAATTATAGAGCACGGGCAGGTCAAAGTCCAGTTCAACGGGCAGCTTCTCATCAATGATCAGGGTACGTTCACCCTCGCTCTCTTCCATCTCCTCGAACGCCTTTGCCCTGCAGTAACTGCAGCAGAGGTTACAGTTATCAGTGAGGATAAGATGGAAGTACATATGCTATTCCAGTAATTATGGGATCTTGAATGCGATAAATATCATACCGGTGTATAATGGGAAACTTCCTGCAATAATGGACACCTGTGTCTGCTGCTTCGCAAACCTTTAAACAATCCTCCGGTAATTCTCTGGTATGCCCGACGGACCCTATTTCTCCCCGGAAATTGAAACCATGGGCCGGGGCGATCTTGACGCTCTTATCGATGAGCGGGTCCGGTATACGGTTCAGTATGCGGCGGATCATTCCCCCTTTTATCGCCACTGGTTTCGGGAGCACCGGATTAACCCGGAAGAGATTCGTGTCCACGAGGACCTTCTTGCGCTTCCCCTTATTTCCGGAAAGACAATACGGGAGAACCAGCCGCCCGTAACGCCGGAATTCCGGTTCCTGTCCACGGACTGGTCCAATGTCTTCTCAATCCAGGAGACGAGCGGCACGAGCGGAACCCCCAAAGGATTCTTCTTAACCAGTGATGACTGGAACCGGTACGCGGAAAAATATGCCCGGAGCTTTATCTCGCAGGGTTTTTCCCCCAGGGATAGGATCGTTATCTGTGCCTCTTACGGTATGAGTGTCGGGGCAAACACGATGACGGTGGCTGCACACAAGATCGGCATGGGAGTCATCCCCTTCGGTAAGTGCTCCTTTGATTCCCGGATCCTCAGGAATTACCGTCCTACGGCCATTGTGGGAAGTGTCTTCAAACTTCTCCGGCTCAGACGGCGGCTGAAAGCGGAAGGGGTCAAGCCTTCAGATATCGCTGTAGACAAACTGGTTGCCGGCGGAGAGAGTTTTGCGGAGGAGTCCCGGAAATACCTGTCCGAAAAATGGGGCTGTCCTGTCTTCAACACCTACGGCAGTACTGAAGGTTCCATGTGCGGTGAATGCACCCGCCTCAATGGCCTCCATGTGCCTGAGGATATAGTACATCTGGATGTATACGATCCAAGATTAGGATCCTATGTACCAGACGGTGAGTGCGGCCGGGCGATCCTTACAACACTCCTGCCGGTTGGCGGGAAAAGCGGGATGCTCCTCCTGAATTACGATACCGAGGATACTACCGTTATCCTGTCCAGAAACACGTGTGAATGTGGCAGGACACACATGCGGATCTATAATCCCCAGCGGGAAGCAGAGACCGCGTGGATCTTTGACAATGCAATGAACCGTGTTGATGTCGAGGCGGCGGTTTTCCAGATGGAGAATATGGAGGATCTCACTGGTGAATATGAATCGTTTATTGATGATGGTGATGTCCCTGGCGAGGTGGTCCTCCGGATCAGCGTCGAATGCCTGGATACCAACCAGTGCGACAGGAAAGGTATCACGGATCGTGTTATCGATCGCTTCCTGAAATTCAAACCCGGGCTTGCCCTTGAGTACGTTGAAGGCAACCTGAAGATTGCCATCACGTTCACGGAGCCCGGCGATCTTGAACTCTTCCATCAGAAAGGCCGGCCCAAGCGTCTTATCGATCACCGGAAAAAGGCATGATCCGGAACCCGCGGTGATAAAAATCGGGAGAGCCTTTTCCTGCGGGAAGGAATCTCCCCTTATGGACATTCACTATCATATTCAGCACGGATGGCGTGACCCTGCCTCTGGCAATAACCCGGAAGAATCCTTTCAGTATCCAGCCGGTCATGACTCAGGGTTGATCCTGCCGCACCCCCGGTAGACCTCCCAACAAAAACCCCCCGTTGCTGCGCTTCCGCTTCCGGTGCACCATACCGCCCCAGTCAGCATTCTGGCAGCATACCGTTGGTTTTATACGAAATGGGGCATTTTAATGGCGATTTCAAACGGACAAGATAGTGCGCCACAATGACCAAAAGGACCTTAAATAAGTGGCAAAAATCCGAACTTCGACGGGCTTTCGACGGAAACCTTTTATATTATCAGGCGACACCTTTCATTATCAAAACCCAATAGAGGTTTTGAGGTGTTTAAATGGGAACCAAAATTGGAAAAGAAAAGATCCAGCGCGAAAAGGGCTACCTCTACTTTATCGGCAAAGATGGATACGTCTGGGCAGCCCCGATGAAGCACAACAAGACCGGCAAGAAGAAGAAAGTCGGAACTGAAAAGATCGCCAAGGAAAAGGGCTTCATGTACTACATTGGCAAAGACGGATTCGTCGCAAAAGCCAAGATGAAGAACGCATAATCTCACTTTTTCCTTTTGCACGCGGTCCGTCTGCCGTCCGGAGCAATCCGGCCGGCGGGACTGCACAATATTTTCCCCTTCGGGGGAGTTTCTCGTTTTAATCTCCTGCCCACCCGACTCGTGACCTCAACATTGAATTGTCCGCACAGAGAAAAGTGGTCTTTGCAGGATCGTACCATATTGAGGGATGTTCATGCTGGTTGATGAAAAATTCAGGGAATGGACGACAGGTCTCGATGGAAAGGACGCTCTCGTCGCTGTTTATGAGCACATTCGTGACATCCCGTACTCCTTTGCTGTGACCCTGGCCGACCCGGATACTGCACCGGAGCAGATTCTTTCCCGCGGCAGGGGGAACTGCGGCCCGAAACACTACCTCCTTGCGGAGATGTACCGCAGGCTTGGGTACGACGTTGTCTATGCCACGTTCCCATTCCTCTGGAACGACCCGGACCTTCATTACCCACCTGACCTTCGGGAGCTGGCAATTGGTCTTCCGGTTGCACACCATCTTGCATGCCGTGTCCGGATCGATTCCTGCTGGATCCTCGTGGATGCCACATGGGACCTGCCGCTTGCCCGCGGGGGTTTTCCGGTCAACCGGCACTGGGACGGGCGGACAGATACTCTCTGTGCCGTGAAACAGCTTCGGTCATCGGTGCGGACAGCATTCTGCCGGACAACGACGAATGAGCCATACCGGACCCGCAATGAACAGGATCTGAATCCTCTCGACGGGGAGCAGGATTATGGGGATGTAATGTCCCATGCCCGGTTTTACCGGGAAAAAACCGGGACGCGGACTGCAGAGGAGACAGAACGGATCCAACGATTCTACCGGGAGTTTGATTCATGGCTGCAGGATATCAGGGAACACCCGTAATTCCCTCAATCCTATGGCGGATCTGTTTCAGGTTTTTGGAACCAGATCCGGAGAATCTGACGCCCTCATATTCGCTGCAAGGGTGCGGGCGAGCAGTGGTGTGACTGCCTGGGGGGGCAGTCCGATAAGAGGAGCAGCTCTTCTTGCAATCTCCATCGGGTCGGTTGTCCCGTCAGCAGAAACAGCGATTACGGTCTCGTGAATCTTCTGCAGATACGCAATCGCCCGGTCCATCTGCCGGTATGCGGCATCACCCATCCGCGGCTCATCCCATGCAGAGAGAAGGACGCGGATCCCCCGGATTGCCTGAATTTTTTTAACCGATCGTACGGATTGCCGGGCATCGTCATAGACCGGGAGGTCCCCCTCGACCGGCACGGAATCGCCACAGAACAGTGCCCTTTCTGCCTGGATGAGGAGCGACACCGAACCCGCAGAATGACCGGGTGTGTGGTATACCTGTATCTCATATTCTTCTGTTCCGTCCGTATCGATAACATCGCCTTCTGCCAGCTCATGGTCCAGCTGGACAGAACCCCCGACAAGGGTTGAAAACCCGGGCACCGGGCGTTCCTGGTTCTGGCGATCCACATCCTCTATCCATGCCCGTTCGGCCGGATGTGCCATCACACTGCAGCCGGTTGCCTCGCGGATTGCTTTTGCCGCTCCGATGTGGTCCGGGTGCGAGTGGGTGAGAATAATGAGGGAGATCTCGCGGGGATCGCGGCTGATTAACCGGATATAGTCAAAGATAGCATTCTCACAACCGGCCACTCCCGTATCTATGAGGGTGATCGTCTCACCTGCCAGAATATATGAGTATACGAAACGGTCTAAGGCGATGCCGGGCGCAACCGGGATTTTGAACGGGTGCCTGAGCGCGTGGATTGCGGGGGTAATCTGCATGGCTGATCCTGTGTCTGAAAGATTTGGATGGGGGACCTTATATCATTGGCTGGAACACGGGCTTGTTGCGGCCGAAACGGAAGGGGGTACCTCCATCCCCCCAAAAAAAGTTGGGGGGGGTGGGACCACCAACCATCCCTGACTCAAATGTGAGTAAAGCACTTTTTTTGCGGAACGGGCATGGTGCCGGTTCGCATGGAACTTCCATTATAAGAGCCATTTCTCGCAATGTTCTCACATATGAGTTGTGGGGGGTTGATCGCTGACGAATCGTCAACTGCGTTATCCCTGGGGGGATTGGGCAAGTCGAAGCCCCTGAAGCGTTATAACGAAAAGTAATGATTTCAAAAGAGCATCCTTTCGCAATCGGGTCCCGATTTTAAAACTGCAATCGCGATCACGATCGCGAATGAAAATCGTTCCGGAAAAATCGCTGATCGATTTCGATCTTAAAATCGATCAGCGAATTCCGGATCAAAATCGATCAGCGTTTTTCATTTTCAAATCGATCAGCGATTGAAAACCGGTTTTGAGACCGCATGTACAGACGGAACGTGAAATCGGATCCCGATTTTCATGTGAAAATCGATCAGCGATTTTGATCTTGAAATCGATCAGCGATTTTCATTTCGCAATCGGATCGCGATTTTAAAACCGCAATCGCGATCATGACCGCGATTAAAAACAAATCCGGATCAATCGCGATCCGATTTTGATCGCAGAACCGGATTCAGGTTCTTCCGGTAAAATCGATCCATGGATGGTTTGGATGTGAACCGGATCGGTTCATGTATGTTTCTCCAGAGCATGAAAAAAACGCACAAAACAGACATGGGCCCGTCGAGATTCGAACTCGAGATCTTCGCCGTGTGAAGGCGACGTCATAGCCAACTAGACCACGAGCCCCAAATGCATCGACCGGGAATCGAACCCGGGCTATAGGCTTGGAAGGCCTAAGTCATACCTCTAGACCATCGATGCACTGTGCTCTACAATTTTGGGGGGGAGGAGTATTAAGTGTTACCTCAGCGTGTTTCATGGATTCTGGAGTTTTCGGAAACTCTCTCACACGGACAGGATGTTGAACTGCCAGAACCTGAGGGTTGTTCATTATGAAAAACCGGTAAAGCACTGCCCGGAGAAAAAGAAGAGGACTGTCCAGCCCAAATGTCTTCTTTCAGGTGAACTCGTCACGCTTGCGCTTTATTGGCGTATCCTTTTTCCAGAGAGTAATATCCCGGGAACGATCGAAGTAGAACTTGGACTCATCTGCTTTTCCCATCTCCTTGAAGCATACACCAAGATGATTCCACGCGCTGGCATTGTTGGGCATCTGGTTCACTACCATTTTAAAGGTCTGGATGGCGGAATCGAGATATTTGTTGCTCATGTACATGACACCGATCATCTCGAGTGTCTCGCCCAGGTTGAAGAGATATTCGGGACTATCCGGTGAGAGTTCGACCGCCCGCAGCAGGGATTTGAGGGCACTGGTGTGATCCCCCATCTCCCGGAAACAGGTGCCCCGGTCGTTCCAGACATACGCGAGTTTATCGTCCAGCTCGATGGCCTTGTCGAATTCAGCGATTGCCTCAGCAAACTTCTTCTCCTTCACATACAGGATAACGCCGTCCTTATAATGTGATGAGGACTTCCCGAGGATCTTACCGAATAAACCCCCCTTGGATTTTTTGGGCATCGCGGATGCAGCTTCTGCAATCCGGGCGGCCTCATCAAGCCGTGAATCACGGACAGTAACATCACTGAATGTTGTTGTTACATCGCGTACGGTACCAACGGATGCGATATACTGGCCCTGGCTGTCATACACCGGCATTGCCTTCATCCAGAGCGTCCATTCCCCCCCGTTTTTTTTCTGCCCGCGGATGACCGCGATAACCTGACCTTTCGGGACCCTGCTGACAAGCATATATTTCTGGCGTTTGATCTCTTCATCCGGTTCGAAGACAAGGTTTACGAGCATTTTTTTCCGTGTCCCGAAAAAGGGTTCAGAATAGATATTGTCACCTTTTCCCATCATTGCGTCTGCAGGAATATCGGTCAGCTGCTCCATTGAATCATTCCAGGCAACAACCTTGCCCTCCCGATCAACGGCAAAACAGGGATCAGAGGAAAAGTTGATCATGTCAGCAATGATCCTCTGCGTTGTGCCAAGGGCCCTTCCCAGGGAACTGCGCTCCATTGCCCGCTTGACCATGGTCACCAGATCGCGGAACTGGTGACGGGGGTCCTCTCCTTTTTTTAAGAGAAAATTTGCGCCGTTGTTCAATGCCTCAATAGCAGTGTATTCCCCGCTGCGACCGGTAAACACAATGATGGGTGTTGTGTCCCCGTGTTTCCTCAGGATTTTTAAAAACTCAATCCCGTTGATCTCCGGCATATCGTAATCAACGATGATGACATCGAAACTTTTCTGGGCGAGGGTGGTGAGGGCTTCCTTTGCGGACTGGGCGGTCTGGATGGTCATCTCCCGCGACCGCTCTGCCATCAGCTTGATCATTTCCAATAGGGTTACATCGTCGTCAATAAGGAGTACAGAAGTTGGTTCGGTATTCATGCCCTATTATCTGACTGGAGTGCCCGGGGATATAATATAAACGGTTTGCAATTCCCCAAAAAGCCCGGTTCTTACGGAGCAGGACGATTGAGAGATCCTCTCAGGAAAAATGGGAAAAATTCTGTACGACCCGATCCCTGCATCTCCCATGAAAAATAATGAAATTTCCAGGACGGAAAAAAGATCAATAGCCTCTGAGTTCGGATTCGACCTTCTCGAGGTTTGCGATTCTCTTGTCGAGCGACGGGTGGGTCGAGGTTAATTCCCGAAGGAAACTTTTTGTCGACGCCGGAATAATGAAGAACGCATTTGCACTTGCAACCGGCTCTTTTACCTGGTCCGGGAGGACATCGATTCTGCCACTGATTTTACTGAGTGCAGAGATAAGCGCCCGGGGATTCCTCGTGATCAGGGCGCTGCCCCGGTCTGCTGCGAATTCGCGGTACCGGGAGAGAGCCATGATCAGGAGGGTGCTGACGATATAGACGATAATAGACACAACCCAGATGATGATCATGCCGACGAGATTGCCTTCCCGGTTGTTCCCTCCGAAGAGTGCGGAGAAGAAGAAGCTCTGCATGATCAATGAGGAGATCATGGCGATGAAACTGGCGAGTGTCATCGTCAGGATGTCGCGGTTCTTGACATGTGCAAGCTCATGGGCAAGTACTGCCTCGAGTTCGTCCCGGGTCAGGAGACGCATAATCGAATCGGTGCATGCTACCACCGCATGGCTCGGGTTACGGCCGGTAGCAAACGCATTCGGCATCGGGCTCTTCATGATGGCGATTTTCGGCATGGGAAGCTCTGCCTCTTTACACAGCCTCCCGACCATCTGGTGGAGCTCGGGATACTCATCCTCTGCGACAACGTGGGCCCCGGTTGACATGAGGACGAGTTTATCCGAGAAGAAATACTGGAATAATCCCATACCCACGGCAAGGAGGATTATGAATATGTAATTCACACCGTACGCTAAGAGTATCGTCATGAAGACGAGATAGAGCAGTAACAGTAACAGCCCTGTTAACCACACTCTGGCTGTCAGGCCCCAGTCACGTTTCCATTCCATAATTTGTACATGTTCGTATCATGCGCTTTTAAATCATTCGACAATTGCAATTATTCGCGCGTATTCTCTTCCGATTAAGAGCGGGGATAACCTGCATGACGGTGTTTTAAATTGGTGAACCTGTGTTGCCCAAGCGGGATCCAATACCAAAACTATTTTTTTGCCAACATCGGACTGATACTCATGGTTGAAGTCGATCCCGAAGCGCTGGCAGATGTGGCATACGGCATCTTCGAGCACCTCCTGAACCGCATCCTCCGTGCCCAGGACAAGTACCTCTACGCGCTGGTCGAAGGCGGTGTTGACTTCAGGCCGGATCTCACCTCAATTCTTGAGAAATTCAGGGAGGAATATCCCCAGCTCGCTGAAGCTATGCTGCAGCGGTTTTCCGATCCTGAAACAATATACACCATGCTCTGTAACGGTGAAGGGGTCCTCCCGACAAAGACCACGCAGATGTACTGGATCGTGCTGGATGCCCCGGGGAGCGCACCGGAAGCAATCGAAGACGAGAATGCGGGCAAGTGGCTCATCTTCCAGGAGCCGGATCAGGTTGATGCTTCCTGGAAGAAGGTGAGAGATGCGACTGTAGCAGGAGAACTGGGAATATCAACAAAAGTCAGCACAGCCAAACCCAATCCCGATTCCCGCGACGACCGCAAGGTAATTTACGTGTATACAAAAGACTGGGCAGATGAACCCGACGTCATGCGTGTCCGGGAAAAGCTCCGCGAGCTGGGGTTTGTCGACCGTATCGGGTACAAACGTAACCTCGAAACGTTTGCCGGCGAATATGCCAAGAAAGGCAAGCGCGTAACGTATTACGCAGCATGATTACGGGTTCAATCCCCGTTTGTTTTTAATATAAAAACCTGTTCAGGTCCGTTCAGATACCTGACAAAACCTGAAAAAAGAACGATATAGAATTGAAAGATTACGCCTTTCGTTCCTTGTTCTTGGGACGCAGGTTTGCGTAGCCGCATTTGCGGCAGGTGGTTGCGCGGATTGCATTGCGTGCGTTACAGTGCATGCATATTTTCACGTTGAGTAGCCGGGCTTCGGCTTCTGGAAACTTTGCCATTATGAAACACTCCTGTCTGCCCTTATAACAAAGCTGTGAGACATATTAACCGTTTGTGTTATTCGCGGTTTTTACCCCTCTGTGCAACAAACCATTCATGGAAGCCAGAGAGTGCCCGGGCACGGTGGGAGATCCTGCTTTTCTCTTCGATGGAGATCTCGGCAAGCGTCTTTGTACCCAGTTCAAAGATCGGATCGTACCCGAACCCGTTGTTCCCCCGGGGGCAAACGGCGATCTTCCCCTCCAGCGTGCCGGTGAATACCTCAATACCGTGTTCATCAGCATAGGCAATCCCAGTCGTAAACCGGGCGTTGCGGTCTGAAATGCCCTCCATCAGTTTAAGGATGCCGGCGTTACCAATGGAATCCAGGACATATGCCGCATAGGGGCCGGGAAAGCCGTCCAGCCCATCAATAAAAAAACCGGTATCGTCTACGATGAGCGGGGTCTTCAGTTTGCTGTATGAGTACCGGGCTTTCCCCCGTGCGATCTCTGCAATGTCATTGGAACGGTGTTCCGGGACATCGAGAGCCACATGATCCACCTCAAGCAGCCCTCCGAAGAACGCTGCCACTTCTGCGGCCTTGCCTGCATTGCTGGTAACCATTGTGATCTTCATAAGTATCTCCCCCGCAGCTCAATCTCATGTTCACGGTGGATCACGTCAGCGGCTCCTCCAAAGGTCTCTGTATATCCGGTAATAAAGGCAGTTTTTAACAATTCCGCCCTATCAGGTGCAGTGCTCTCCAGTGTCTGGAAAAAAACATGGATGTCGACACCCCTCTGCTCGATCTCGGTTGTTACCTGCGAAAGACCGAAATCGATCAGCACGCATCTCCCGTCGCTTTTACGCAGGATCAGGTTGCTCGTTGTCAGATCGCCGTGCATGATCCCTGCGGTATGCAGCTTCCCGACCATACGCCCGGCTTCCTCCACCGTTGTTCCGGACAAATTATCGGTGAGGAGTGTCCCTTCCACGTATTCCATCGTGATAGTATCTGCGGTAATATCGCTCATGACAGGTGTGGGCACCCCTCCTTTGCGTGCGGCTGCGATCAGGCGTGCCTCGGCCCGTGTCCGTTCAGCAATCAGCCTCCGGTCAAGGGCAGGTACGCGGTATCGTTTCGATACGCGGTGTTTTTCTGCCATCGTGCCGCTGATTGTGATCAACGCTTCTGCACCGCGCTTCTGCGAGACTCCATGATCCGGGGGGAGATTGGGCTGCGACGATGCATCATGTTTCCATGTTACCTCCACTTCATCGGAACGGAAGGAGGGATTGATCTGCGAAGTTTCAACCGGGAGCGAGACTCCGCTCTCCAGCATCAGCTTTCCGGTATATGCGATCATAGCCCCGTTATCCCCGAGATATTTCTGTTCCGGAACAAAAAACCGGGCTCCGCGTTCCTCGCACATGATCCGCAGCATTTCCTGCAGACGCCGGTTCGCCCCGACACCGCCAACAAGCAGGACCTCATTCTTACCCGTTAGCGACAGCGCGCGCTCGGTCACCTCCACGCACATGGCAAAGGCAGTCTCCTGCAGGCTGTAACAGATATCCCGCAGTGGTGCACCGCTCTCTTTTGCCGCCGAGACCAGCCCGGAGAATGCAAGATCCATTCCCTTGACCGTGTAGGGCAGTTCAATATACTGCCCCTCTTTTGCCAGGTTCTCGAGGAGGGGACCTCCGGGATGCGGGAGGTCTTTTGAACGGGCGAACTTGTCCAGTGCGTTTCCTATCCCGATATCGAGCGTTTCGCCAAAGATCCGGTACCGCCCGTTCAGGTATCCTATGACCTGGGTATTTGCCCCGCTTGCATACAGGACAACGGGATCACTACACCCGGTTGCAAAACACCCAATCTCAACGTGGGCGACACAATGATTGACACCCACGAGGGGGACATCCAGCGCCAGCGCAAGTGACCGTGCAGCTGTTGCAACCGTCCTTAAGCAGGGACCAAGGCCCGGGCCCTGTGAATACGCGATTCCCGTGATCTGCTGTGGATCTTTCAGGACCTCGCCGAGAAGATCCCTCATGACCGATGCATGGTGCTGGGCGGCTTCACGCGGATGGATGCCCCCCTGTGCCGGGCGGTAGGGTCGTGAAACAAGGAAAAGAAGATCGCGGTCAAAAAGAGCGGCACTGAGGTTCCATGCTGTACCCTCAATCCCGAGTATCTGCCCAAAAACAGGCATTGGTCTTATTTTCTGAATTCAGTATACCCGCATTTGCCGCAGGTGGTCCGGTCCTTGTGGTCTGCCATGATAAAGCCGGGTCCGCAGCGGGGGCAGTATTTCTTTTCTGTGGTGACCTTGGCGCCTTCTACCTTGAAGTATGCCCCTCTCTTGGGCCCTTTTGCGGCTGCTGCCTTCTTTGCTGCCGCCATGGTTATGCAGCTCCCTCTTCCTTGGGCTTGGGCATGCCGCGCGCTGCCAGGTGCGGGCGTTCGGTTTTGTTCCTGCTCTCTTCACTGTCATAGATGCGTGCGGCACCGGTAATTTCAGTTTTACCAAAGCTGCTGTGCAGCGTGTCAAGGGTTATCTGGTGCTCTTTGATATTGAGCAGGGCGCAGAGTTTGCCAATGATCTGCATGCGGGAGGGAGTTGCTCCATCGTATTTGAGAGTAAACTGAACCTCTCTTCTGGATAAAAGTTCATTCCTTTTATCGCTGGTGATCTCAAAGTCCATCGATATCCTGTAATTATTGGAAACCGGTTTATTTAAAATATGACCCTGCCGGAGATCCCTGCAGCTCATGGAGAAATGAATAACAGAAATTGAATCTGGTAACGGTTCAATCCCTGACCGTACGGATAAAATGGGCAATGAGCTGTTGGGCGGTTTTACGGGCTTCGCTGTCAACGGTGCGGAGAACAACTCCTTTGTGGGGCTGACCGTACAGAATGACTGCTCCATCCTGGGCAGCCAGGACGAGAGGAATTACCGCGAGGTCTTCTTCGCCGTCAACAATAATCGTGGACGGGGGATTTTTTACCGCACGCTCCAGCGCGCAGATCAAATCGTCCGTTATTGTGCCGGCAGGGTTTTTCACCTGGATACTTTCACCATGGACTGCCGGCATCCTGTTGCACGGGGATCGCATGGTATACCCGTCGACAATAGCAACCGCGGGTGTTATTCCTTTTTTTTGAAGATTGTGGGTGACGACATCCCCTACAGTATAGACGTCTTTTCCCACAATCAGGGGAACAATCTCGTCCATCGATCGATACAGTACACCGAATGGTTCCTTGAAGAGCCTGCGATGCTCTTCGGGAAGTGTGAGCATCAGCGGACCTTCAGTGCGTAACGACCGGGAAGCTTGATGTTCATTCTTTTTGCTACTTCAGAGGCTTCCGGGTCAATGATAACCAGATAACCCGACCAGTCATCGCTTAAGTTGGATGTGCCGCAGATCACGCAGTTTTCGCCATCAACGACACGGTGACAGTCACGGCAGACTTTGCCTTGTTTCTTCTTATTCGCCGGCGGCATGCTCCTTCCTCTTGCCTTTTGCCTTTTCAGGTGCCTTTTCCTTTACGGAACCCGTCGCCTGTTCGGCTTTCTCTTTCTCCTTGATCCTTTCTTCTTCGAGCCAGAGTGCTGTACCAAGGCCGGCCTGTCTCATGGTAAGGCCAATCTTGCTGTCGCGCGGCTCCCGTTCATTCAGGGACAGTGTGACAACACGCACGCGGACAACATCACCCACGCCAATGAATCTCTTTGACTCCTGGCAGATGAGGCGGGCATTCTTCTCATCATAGTTGATGTATTCATCCGATATCTGGCTCACGTGCAGCATCGCGTCGATCGGGCCAAGGCTGACAAACGCCCCGAAACTGGTGGTCTCAACGACAATTCCCTCTATGACTTCCTGGAGGGCAAGCCGGAGCACCATAGCCTCGAATTTCACGTCATAATATACACCGCCGTCACCTGGGACGAGTTCTCCCTCACCAACGTCGTGTACTTTCGTGATACAGATAAAAATCCCGATCTCCTTATCGATGCTGCCTTCAAGCTGCTCCTGCAGGACATCGAGTATGACCTTCTCGAGTTTTTCACCCAGCCGCTGGGGGGGCACCCGTACCTTATCCTCAAGCATCAGTTTGTGATACATTTTCCTATCTCCGCAATAATTCCAGTTTCTTCTGTTTTCTCATTGATATTACACCGATCCCGCGTGTAAACAATGCATCCCGTATCCGCCGGTCGTTCGTGACAACAATACAACCCATCTGCGCTGCATATTCAATAACCTGTGCGTCGACGGATTTGGACTCCAGCTCTCTCGAGTCTGCAATCGTACATTCTTTCCCGAGTACGAGACCGCATCGTGCTGCAGCACCGTCACGGCCTTTGTTATGGGAGAGTCCTTCCAGTTCACTCATGACGCTGCTTAAGACTACCGGTTCAAATCCCCCGAGGATCGAACGGATCTCGTCGAAGAGATCGAGCTGGAACTGTGCCGGCATCATAAGTGCATTGGCGTCCAGGAGGACCTTTACTCTCCCAGTACTCCCATTCCTATCAGGCGCCAGCGTGCTCCCACCTGCCGGCTGATAGCGATCCGTGAACCGGTTTCTGCACATACGGGTCGCTTCAGTGCAATCTCAACATAGTCTTTTTTCGTGTTGCTGACCACGCCGACAGTAACTGCGGTACCGACCGAGAGCATCAGCGGCTCAGAGTGCTTCAATGGCTCAATAATGAGTTCACTCGTGGCCCCGACTACCCGTTCCATCAGGGTAACGCTGCACCGGATCTTATCCCAGACCGGGGGAAGTTTCCCCTCATGGCCGAGTACCTGGCCGGCAAGTGCGTCGCTCTTTGTCAGGGCCGGGTCCAGTTTTGTCCCGACACCCAGCAATCCCCCGGGAGTTGCCTCGTCCACCTTCTTGGATCCGGCATTGATGGATGTTATCGTCGTGATAATAGGGATCCATCTGATCCTGTTCTCAACCTGGGTCTGCCTGCCGGGACGAATCTCAATCTTCTCGTCAGCGCGGAGGATGCCCCGGATAAGAGACCCCCCGACAACGCCGCCTTTCACGTCCTTCCAGTTGCACCCGGGTTTGTTCACATCGAACGAGCGGGCAATCAGCATCAACGGCTCTGCACCGGGATCACGCTTCGGTTCGGGGATCGTCTGATCAAGTGCCTGGACAAGTGCTCCGATATTAATTCCCTTCTGCGATGATACCGGGATGATAGGTGCATTTTCAGCGATTGTACCTTTAACGAACTTCTTAATTTCGTTGTAGTTATCGATCGCTTCTTTCTGGCTGACAACATCGATTTTGCTCTGGACAATGACGATATTCTTGATACCGACAAGTTCCAGTGCCATAAGATGCTCTTTTGTCTGTGGCTGCGGGCATCTCTCGGTTGCAGCAATAACCAGCATTGCACCATCCATCAGTGCCGAACCCGAGAGCATGGTAGCCATGAGGGTCTCGTGCCCCGGGGCGTCCACGAAAGATATGGAACGGAATGGCGTTCCCTGAGCCCCGCAGGCCGGACAGTCAGGTTTTGTTGAGAAGGCTTGTGTCCCCTCACATTTTTCGCACCGGTAAAAGGTTGCGTCGGCATATCCGAGACGGATAGAGATACCCCGCTTCACCTCTTCACTGTGCCGGTCTGTCCATGCCCCGGTGAGTGCGTTGACGAGTGTGGTCTTGCCGTGGTCGACATGGCCCACAACCCCGATATTGACACTGGGAACTGTCACATCATGCAAATGAAATCGAACCTCCTTACTCTATAAAAGATAGTCAATCTGACCACCTTACTACGAATGTTTAATTATAGGCCCCGTGAGATGCCGTAACAATGCCAGATCCCACCATGTTCCGGCCGATAGCTGATCATCATATGGTGCGCCTCATACATAAATTCAATCCTGAAACATCAGATATTGTGAATGGATATTCCGATAAGCCCCTACCCGGGATTACTCTGGACAGAATTTTGAGTAAACGGCCTGGTGAATGATTCTGTTTAAAAAAAGGAGAAAAATCCGGTACTTAATGCAATACCGGCCTGAAAAGTTATCCTCCACCTTCACAGCTCTGGTCGACGTTTTTCAACGCTTCCTGAAGTTCGCTGCCTGCAGCAAATTCCCTTTCGCGCGCGATCATTTTTTTGGCATCTTCAATAATCGGGGATACGGTTTTTTCCGTTCCCGCTATGGGTATCAGTTGATCAATACGGTACAGAAGATGCGTACTGTCCAGCTCGGCAAAGGTTTCCCCCCTGATTTGTTCCATATGGAGGATTTTTCCCGTTGTACCGGTCTTTGGATAGCGGACCCTGGCACCAAGGGATAGGTCTTCAGCTGACATACCGGAGGTTGAGTGTCCTTCACCGATATATTTTTGGAAGGTACAATCATTCTTGCCGGAAAATATGCTGGCAGGATACTGAAAAAAAAGGGGTTTTACGAAATTGTCTCTCCCTGTATTATTGCGGATTCCGGTACCTCATACTGCTTCCCGGTACCTGTGATGGTATATTTCCCCGTTGTTTTTACATCATATGAATTCCCTGTTGTGGAGTAGGGAACAATAAACTCACCATTGACGCTTGCCTGTCGGTAAATATATGATCTGCCGGTGTTTGTTTTCACCGGTACTTCGATGATACCGTCACCTTTGATATGGGCACCTTTTACATATTCAAATATTTTTACGTACCTGACATCAGCACCTGAGGTACCATCGAAAACATTATTCGGGGATTCATGAACGAGGCGGTAATGCTGCAATGCGGGGACGGTCTCGATCGGGTGAATTATGTCGGTAGTGGCCTCCGGGTTTAAAACCACCGCATGGCGGCCGGATGTTGCTTTAAGGTTATAGGCATCGGCTCGTATCTTTGCATCTGTCGCATTGGTCTTCTCGGCGGTGATGATTGCCGAATATTCCATATTCGTGAGCGATGAATCACCATATTCGATATAGTATGCCACAGATGGCATCGCCATTGATCCGTCAAAATTATGAAGCCGTGAAATGGTTGTCAGGTAATACTCCTGTTTGTTCAGCCGGGCAAAGTCATAACTGTCAGGATTATCCTTACTTGAGACCAGCATGGTCATCTGGTAGGGATCCGTTGCAAGGGTGGCATTATCCCATGTGGACATTGCCCAGAATTTTCCCGTATCCATCTCGATATCTGTAACGATAAAGCGCGTTCCGACACGGTCGAGAATTGCATTTGCCGCCTTTTCGTCAGTTGACATGAAGTATGCAGCCGCGCCGTCAGGACCTGCAACACCCTGCTGGAATGGATTCGCATTGGGAATGCGTTTTGCAATATAGGTTATCAGGTGCCCATAGTCCCACCAGGACATAACTCCATAGGATCCGGCAGGATATTCAAACGATTTCTGGTCATAAATCGTAAAGTAATCGACACCGGTTTCCGGAGTGCTATTAGCCATCCAGTCCATGGATTCTCTCCAGTCGGTGTTCATCCGCGTCGGGCTTGCCATCGCATTGGTATAACTGTAAGAAACCGACGTGTATGCAAACAGAAGGGATAAGCCGACAGCGATGAAAAGCAACCCAATAAGCGGATAATTTGTCGTTGCGTGGCTGGAGACCTTTTTCTGGCTCCTTCTCTGTTTTTTTGGTTGTGCCCGGGTATCTGACACATTCTCTTTTTCCACGGTCTCTCCATGTGTTGCCGGTTCACCGGACATGAGATGCCTGATATCCGGCACTGCCCGTGAAAAAAGATAGGTCACACAAACCGCTGCAAGCAGGGCGACGTTGATTGCAAGGTAATACTCGTACCTGACATGCTGCCACGTGGAAAAAAACATGACAAGGGACCAGACCAGTACGAAAACCTGCTCGGGGTGTTCGTTCCGGATATTCTTATAGATCATAACCAGAATGCCCCCGGCCATCAGGAGAAGACCGTAATTGTAGGTCATCCATGCCAGATTCAGCGCCCACCCGCGGGCTTCCTGAACAGTCTCCGTCACCGGTGCCTGACCAAAGAAAGCGAACAGGGAATAGATCAGGAGCATGTACAACTGCGGGATTGCTAAATACAAAAATACCGCAAAGACGAGTCCGCACCCCACAAGTGCGGCTGGATAATAGTATTTTTCTTTGTCTTTGAGGTAGATCTGCAACAGGTATAAAATCCCCGTCCCGAAAATCATCCCGAGATACGCAATGATGTGTCCTATTGAGTACGTGGACAGGTCTATCCCCGGGTTCTTCAGGCCGAAGAGCAGCAGCCCGATGATGGCCGTAACGAAGATAGTTATGTTTATTAAAAGCAGGTATTCGCTCGTCCTGCCGCGATATACATCAATGATGAACTGGACGACGGTGAATATCCCGGCGATCATTGCAAACAGGATCATCGTCGGCATTGTAAAAAGGCCAAGAAGATATGCAATCCCTGCCAGGGCGGATACCAGGAGCAGGGATTTGTAGGAACGCGGGTTTTTCAGCTCGATCTTCGTCCCTTTCTCTGACAGGATCGCGTACATATAAAACAGGCAGAAGAGTGTTGAAAAAAGGACTTCAGCGATGTGGTGGTCCGTGTACCCATAGAGAGAGCGATAAAAGAACTGGCCGGTGATAATCGCGGTAAAACCTGAAGCCAGGATACCGGTTTTCCAGTCCCCGCAGGTTTTCCCGACATAGTACATTATTGCAACAGTCGCTGCTGCCATGAGGGGGGGTATTACAAGGCCGACACTGATGATCTCCGGACGTGTTGCTGCACCGGTGATGAGACAACAGATTGCAATGATGGTGGGAAACAGAGGTCCCCAGTAGATCGGCGATCCATGCGGGTACATGGTCATCGCATCAAACCAGCCATAATTCGGGAAATTTGCGAGGATCTGCTCGACCTGTCTGAAATTATAGAGCGGATCATCGCTTGCCACCAGCATCAGGACATCGGTGTTCCCCATATTAAACATGGGAAGCAGGCGAAGCCAGAGAGTAAAGAGGGAAAAAAATGAAATAAGGCCGACGATGATATAGAAACGTCGGTTTTTAAAATCCAGTGATATCATGAGACCAACCTTTTGTGGTTAGTACGTTTCAGCTAAGACCATTAATAAATTTGGATAACTGCATCAGACGAGATTATTTAAAAGCGTTTCGAACTGCCGGGCCTTTTCTTTCCAGCTGTAATTTTCAAGATTTATGTTAAACGTACGGGGTGTATTCATCAGCGATTGTATCTGTGCGATATACTCCTCCTGTGTTTTATAGACGAAGAGGTTCGGCCCACCGATCCTGATAACGTCCGGGATGGGTCTCATGATAATTGGTTTCCCGCATGCCGAATATTCGAAAAATTTATTCGGGAGGGCGATTTCCCCCCATTCCGGGGGAGAGAGAGGGATGGTACAGGCATCCATGCAGGCAATATACCGGGGAAGTTCATGGTATGGTTTCGTGCCGGTAAATATTACCCGGTCGGAAATGTTCAGATCCTTTGCCAGATTTTCAAGTTCGGTCCGGTAATCGGTGAACAGGGATCCCCCGACAATCAGTAAGCGGGTATCTGCACGATACCGGATGAGGTCCGGGAGCGCTCGGATCATATCGTCAATTGCATACCAGCGTTCCACGCTTCCCGAGAATCCGATGACAAACTCATCAGCTCCGATCCCAAGTTCGGCCCGGGTATCACTGCCGCTCATCGGCTTGAACAGATCCGTATCAACCCCGTTTGTGATTAAACCTGCTGTAAACCCCAGACCTTTGAGTTTTTCAACGAGGGCCGGGGAAACCGTAGTGATGCAATCGCTCCTGGATAAATTCCGCTTCGTGATCTCCCATACACTTCGTCTGACAAGATCCTGCGTGAACCGGTTCTTGAAGTACGCAGCTGCAGAGTCGGGGAACCAGTCCTTGAGATCGAAGACTACCGGGACATGGTGGCGTTTTGCCGCGTGAATCACCGCGGAACCTGCAAGCACGTGAGCTGCCACAACTACATCAATTCTCTGTTCACGAATGGTCTTGTCAAAAATATAGTAGTGATACGGGGCATTGAGCGTATAATGGAGAAGCGGGCTTTTTAAGGGGAACTGCGTGGCCTCATCGACGATAAGGCGGGTGGGGCGGGCATCGCCGCGGCTTACATGAAAATGGGCGACATGCACTTCGTGACGTTTTGCCATTTCCTCAAATATGTAATGGTGGCGGGAGGGTACAGGGTGATGGATATAGTCCTGGGTAGAAACAAGGAGGATCTTCATTCGTCACACGGTTCCGGAGTTCTTGTAATCTCTCTTTTTGAATGGATCATTTTTTACTGGATTTGAGTATCCCCTTTGGGAGATCTTTGATCCTGGCCGGAGTTCCGATTGCCATCATATGATCGGGAACGTCGCGGGTTACCACCGAACCGGCAGCCACGAATGCACCCTCCCCGATACAGACTCCGGGCAGGATCGTGGTATTCGCACCGATCGCCGCACCGTTTTTAATCACAGGCCCCTCGAGACATCCTGAGGGGGGATAGCGGTCATTTGTAAGTACCGCATTCGGTCCGATGAATACGTTATCGCCGATAGTGGTATTCGTAGGGATATAGACCATGCTCTGCAGGCTCACGTTGTTACCGATACTGGCATTGCCGTCAATCACCGTTGCAGTTCCGATAGCAGTCCGGTCACCGATCCGGGTCTTTTCCCGGATCAGGGTGTTATGACCGCTCTGAAAGTTATCCCCGATAATGACATCGCAATAGATGATGGTGCCCGACCTGAGTACCGGGTGATGTCCGATAGTTGTTCCCGGAAACCCGGTCTTCCCGATATTATCCCGTGAAGGAAACCCGAGGGTTACCGGTTCGAATATCTGTGCACCTTCTCCAATCTTATTGATACCGTATTCTTTCATTCCACCGTCACACTCTTAGCAAGGTTTCTTGGCTTGTCAACATCCCGCCCGAGGGCTACGGCAGTATGATACGCGAGGAGTTGTTCGATAACAAGGCTGGTGAGGATCTGGACAATTAATGGTGTTTTTGGCACTGCAATAAAAATATCAACGATATCCGGAAGATCCCTGTCTCCTTCGGACCCGATTGCGATGACCGGTGCCCCCCGGGCTTTCATCTCCTTGATGTTGGAGATCATAACGCTATAGGTATCTCCGGGCATGCAGAGGGCAATGACCGGTGTTTCAGGAGAGAGCAGGGCAAATGGTCCGTGTTTGAGTTCCCCCGCAGCATACCCCTCGGCGTGGATATAGGAGATCTCCTTCATCTTCAGTGCCCCTTCAAGCGAAACCGGGTAGAACGGGCCGCGCCCGACATAGAATATACTCTGTGCTCTTTTACAGACGGTGACGGTCTCGCTGAGATCCATGAGAAGTACCTCCTCGATTGCCTTATGGGCCTGCTGGAGTATGTCATCATACTTCGTATCAGAGATACCGTTTACAACCTGCATCAGGATTGCAAGTTGTGCAATAAATGACTTGGTTGCCGCAACGCTGATCTCGGGGCCGGCACGCATGTACAGCGTGATATCAGCAACTCTTGTCACACTGCTTCCAAGGACATTCGTGATCGCAAGCGTTGAACAGCCGGACGTCTTCGCATGTTTTAATGCAGCAAGGGTGTCGGCGGTCTCTCCCGACTGGGTAATTCCGATAACAAGGCCGTTTACCGGGGGTGGGAAATACTTGAATTCAGAGGCAAACTCCAGCCGGGCCGGAATACTGCAGGTTGCTTCGAGAAGGTACTTGAAGATGAGGCCGGTATGATAGGAGGATCCGCATGCAACGAGAGTAACCGATTTTGCATGAAGTACGTTCTCCGGCAGCGTGTCTGGATCAACTGAACGGATCGTGTTGTAGAACGCCTGGGGCTGCTCGTAAATTTCCTTGAGCATATAATGAGCGAACCCCCCCTTCCTGACGTCTTCCAGCGACCAGTCGATAAGTTCAACCGGTCTGGTAACCGGTTTACCCTCATGGAAAATTTCGATCGTTTTCTTTGTAAGTGAAACGATATCCCCGTCTTCAAGGAAGATTGCACGTTCTGTGAATTCGATGACCGGGGTCATGTCGGACGCAGCAAAAAATTCACCATCTCCTACACCGATAACGAGCGGGCTTGCGTTACGGGCTGCAATGATCCGGTCCTCTCCCTCGGTTATAACAAGAATCGCATAGGATCCTTCCAGTTTCGGGAGAACTTCCTGAACCGCACTGAGCAGATCCGGTTTTTTTGCATATTCTTCCTCAATGAGGTGAACGATCACCTCCGTGTCCGTATCAGAACGGAATGTGTGCCCCCGTGACTGCAGGTGCCGTTTCAGATCAGCATAGTTCTCAATAATCCCGTTATGGACAACTGCAATTTTCCCCAAACAGTCTGTATGGGGGTGGGCATTCGCATCATTCGGGATCCCATGGGTTGCCCAGCGGGTGTGGCCGATACCGATCTTTCCTTTCAGCATGGCAGCTGTACCAGCATTTTCTGATATACGGCCCCGGTGTTTGGCGAGATCGATGCCCCCCCCAAGCGTCGCAATCCCGAACGAGTCATAGCCACGGTACTCGAGTTTCTTGAGCCCTTCGACTATCAGCGGTGCTGCATCTCTCCTGCCGATATACCCGACAATGCCGCACACGTTATATCACCATGGATCCGTCCGGTATAGTGCGGGATGTGATATTTTCCTGCCCCCCAATCATCACATTATTACCGACGACACAGTTTTTATATGCCGTAAACGGACCGCTCGTGACTTTATCCCCGAGAACTGCACCAAATTCTGAACGTATGGTACAGCCTTCGATATCCATCAGGCCGGTTGCCGTTGAAACAGACGTGTGATCCGCAAGGGTACACCGTTCTCCGGCCACGGCGTCGATAATGCGGGAATGTGATCCGATTGTGGTATCATCCATAATGATGGCGTCCCCGACCATCGTGAACGGATCCAGGATCACCCGCGACCCGATGCTCGTATTGGGCATAATAACGCAGTTCGGCCCGATAGTACAGTCATTTCCGATCACTACCGGCCCCGTTATTACCGTGTTCGGCCCGATAGTCGTACCCTTCCCGATACTGACCGGTCCCTGAATTGTCGTCTGCCTGCTTGCAGTACCTTCCCGTACCATAGGGAGATTTTTCAGGAGACGCCGGTTCATTTTCAGGAGGTCCCACGCGAATATGGCGTCCTGCCAGTCATCAGCCGGGATCGCCCGGATCTGCTCCCCGGCCGCGATCATGGCTGTAATAGCATCGGTGATATCGTTTCCCCGGATGCAGGAAAAGAAGCTTTTCTTCAGGGAATAGATCCCGGTACTCACCATAAAACTCGGGGAGTGTTCCGGCTTTTCAACAATGTCGGTCACCAGACCGTTGTTCAGGAGCACGACGCCGAAATTGGAGGGATTCGGGTGTTCTTTTACGAGAATAGCGTTGGGAGTATCCTTGATCCTTGCTATTGATTGCGGGTCAATGTAGTTGTCACCTGGCAGGACAAGGAAATCCCCCGTAATCTTTGATTCTGCACACTGGAGGGCGTGAGCCGTTCCAAGCTGTTTTTCCTGGAGTACCACTTCTATCGGTACATCAAGGCTGTTCAGGAACCGCGTTACCTGCTCCTTGCGATACCCGACAACCACAACGATATCCCGTATACCGTTTTTTAAAAGGGCATCGATTACGTATTCAATAATGGGGCGGTTTGCCACCGGAATCATGGCTTTTGGCCTGCTCCGGGTGAGTGGACGTACTCTGACACCCTCCCCTGCTGCTAAGATAATGGCCTGCATCGTGTTACCTACCGGATAATTGCATTCTCACCGATACACCCTTCGATAATCGAATTTGGTGCAAACTGTGCGTTACTGCCGATCATGGCGCCAACATTGATGGAGCAGTTTATCCCGAACTGGACATTGTCGCCAATGACTGCCCCGAATTTCTTCTTCCGTGTATCTTTTCCGCATACCCTGACATTCGCATGGTCATTCCTGAGGTTTGCCCCTTTGGTGCCCGCACCAAAGTTGCAGTTACTTCCGATTACAGAATCCCCGAGATAGTTGAAGTGGGGGATTTTCGTTCCCGCCATGATAATGGAGTTCTTGATCTCTGTACAGTGCCCGATATGGCAGTCATCTCCAATACTTGTCGATCCGCGGATATATGCATGGGGGCCAATGCGGCAGTTTTTCCCGATCATGCAGGGACCTTCGATATACGTCCCTGCCCGGACAATGCTCCCTTCACCAATAATTACAGAGCCGTGAAGGGTCACCCCCTCTTCAATGGTTCCGGAATTCCCCCCGGCGACCTGGTCCAGCATGGTGGCATTCGCGTCAAGCATATCCCACGGATGCCCGACATCCATCCAGTACGACAGGTGATATGCCCCGAGTTTTCTCTCAGCGATCAACCCGGCAAGGGCATCTGTGAGCTCAAGTTCGCCCCTCGCAGATGGCTTGACCTTGTCGACCCTGTCGAATATATCAGGTGAGAACAGGTATGCCCCGGCATTGATCAGGTTGGATTTTGGTTTTTTAGATTTTTCTTCAAGAGATGTAACCCGATCGCCATCGACGAGGACAACCCCGTAATCCCCGGGGTGATCGGTCGTACTGATGCCCATGCAGGGGGTTTTACGGCGACAGAACTCTGCGATATCTGCACTTTTCAGGATCATATCCCCGTTCATGAGAAGAAACGGGCCGGTCACAAGATCCCGGACAGACCTCACGGCATCCGCAGTCCCGTTCTGGTGGCGCTGCGGTGCATACGTGACGTTAATCCCGAATGCGGACCCGTCCCCGAAATGCTTTCGGATCTCCCGTTCTCCATACCCCACGACAAAGATAAAATCGTTAATCCCGGTATCGCGGGTTGCAAGGACCAGGTGTTCCATCATCGGGCGGTTTGCCAGGGGGAGCATCACTTTCGGGCGTTTCGCTGTGAGAGGGCGCATCCGCTTTCCCTCCCCTGCGGCGAGAACGACACATTCCATATCTACAGCTCTTCCTGCAACATTTAAGCAGTTTTCCCCTGTTGGATTCGCTCTTTACCTTTTGCAAGGAGTGCTTTTGCTATCGCTGGCGTTTTTCCTTCAGCGGTTATGCGGATTTTCGGTTCAGTGCCGCTTGCACGGATCAGGCACCAGCCGTCTTCGTCCGCGATCCGGATGCCGTCCGTGGGACTGGAAGCGCCAAGCCCGTTCAGGACATCCCGTGCTGTTTCGCAGGCAAACGATTCCCGCAGGAGATGATAGGTGGGTATTGCATCGATCTCGCTGGCAATGTCCCATTCGGAAGACATCTCACAGAAAAGACCTGCAGCAAAGGGGCCGTCAGGGCAGTAGGAGATCTTCGGGAAGATCCATGCTCCGGAAGGTTCGCCCCCGAAATCCCCCCATGTCAGGAGTTCTTCAGAGACAAAAGCATCACCAACGGGTGTCCGCCGGACTTCTGCACACTCTTCGATGACCATCGAAGCGTCACTGGTAGTAACAACGTGTTTTGCGCCGAGATACCGGGCGAAAAGCACGAGCAGGTGATCCCCGCTGATGTACCTCCCCCTGTTATCGAATGCCATCATACGATCGGCATCGCCGTCATGGACGATTGCACACCCGGCTCCTGTTTTTTTCACCATCTCACTGATATACGATACATGTTCTTTCAAAGGTTCAGACGGGCGGGAGAAATGGCCCGAAGGATTACAATTGATACAGGTAGTCTTTACCCCGGCATCGGCCAGAAGCGATGGAGTGAGTAGGCATCCGGCACCGTTACCGCAGTCCAGAATTGCAGAACAGCCCTCTTTGATCGTTACCTTGTCAAGGATCGCATTCTTATGGGGGGTGATGGCATCAAACGACCGATCGCGGCCCTGGTGTTTCCAGTCTGTCCAGTGTTGTGTGCTGATCAGTGCCTCCATCTCTGCCTGCTGTTTCCTTGTGAAAGATGAACCGTCCCTGTTGAAAAGTTTCAACCCGTTGTATTCTTCGGGGTTGTGGGAAGCGGTGATCATGCATCCGGCCTGTGCCGTCCGCGTATTGAATGCCACCGTTGGGGTGGGGACGATTCCAGCGTTCCTTGCTATGCCCCCGTTTGCCATGATACCGGATATGAGCAGGTGTGCCAGCAGGGGACTGGTTGTTCGGGTATCTGTACCTATGATAATATCAGGAGACCCGGATGCCAGTGCCGAACCAATTTTTAAGGCAGTATCAGCCAGCGTATGGTCAAATCTCCTCCGGATTCCCGAGGACCCGAACAGCATGCAACATCATTGGCGGTCTGCCTAAAAAGAGTTTTATCTTCGACAGATTATCGCAAATAGTACCCGTGAATGATCTTAGGAAGAACTGCCATACGGGCACCAGTGTTCGAGCATATAGAGCCGCGATACACCTGCTACTGAGGGCCCGATACAGAGTATCTTTTTTTCCTCTTTGTACTGATTAATCAGGTCTCCCGTACCTTCCGCGATCATCCCCTCGCCGTTGATGAGAATTACTTCGGCCATTTCAGGATCCGACACAATCATTCCACCGAACTGACGTTCGATTTCAGACATGTTTCCGATACAAAAAATCTTCTTTCCGACGATTTCCCGCTTCAGCTCTCCAAGGCAGGGGGCGTGAGATGACACTTTACATGCATGAAGTACCCGTGAAAGGCAGAAAAAGCCCGTGATGACATTAACGATTACTGAAGCAGCCCCCCGTGTGGATGGTGTGTCGAGCGGTGCATCGTACATGAACGCGATTTTTGTCCGTGCCCTGATGGGATCGAACGTGACAAAATCGGCAGTCCTCCCGCCAAATGATGCGGTCATGCAGGCGCCCTTTTCATACTGGCAGTTCCTGGCATCCGGGTTTACATCGAGAAGAACATCGCCCTCCCCGCACCCGCCATGTTCAAGGAGATCTTTTATCTTTTTTACTGATTCCTGGATTATATCCATGTTTACCTATCCTCCTGTTTCATTAAGATGACCCGGGCAGGTGAACCATCAAGTCCAGCAAGTCGCAGCGGGAGTGCTATCATCTCATAATCACCTTCCGGCACATCTGATAAATCCAACAGTTCAATGATGATGCAGCCGTTACTCAGGAGCCGGCGGTGGACTGAACCGTCACAGTTGAACGATTCAATGGATGGCGAATCGATCCCTAAACATTCGATCCGGTTATCTGTTATAAGGCACGCAGCATCAAACGCCAGGGAAGGATATTCCTCAATAAACGTATCCATGCCGGAAAATCCTGTTTTTAAGAGGAGCCGCGTAACTCCTTCGAGTCTTCCCTTGAGATGCGCCGCTGTAATGAGTGTGCTGCTGTCACTCACATCGATGACCCGGGTTCTGCCGATCAGCTTGCAAAGTGGGATTGTATCGATAGTATCGCCGGTTTTGAGATAATGCACGGGAGCATCGATGTGTGTGCCGGTGTGGGAACTCATGTGCAGATCGCTGATATAGTAAAGGCCCTGATCTGTCTGGGTGAACGATGGGATGACGTCACCCGGGTACACCAGCATGTCTTTTTTAAGGGCGCGTGTCACATCGATTATTTTCATGAGTTCTTATCCTCCCAGCCGTGTTTCCCCAGAAGGGGAACAAACCTGACTCCGCCATGGGACTCCTGCACACAGGATCCTCCCGTTTTATGAAGTGTGATCAGGTCCTGGATGTCACGTCCCCCGACAGGAGCAACAAGGTATCCTCCATCCGCAAGTTGTCCGATCAGCGGTTTGGGGATCTCCGGTGTTGCCGCTGTGATAATAATCCCGTTATAGGGGGCATTGTCCGGATATCCGAGTGTGCCGTCACCTTCTATTACAATGACATTATCGATACCGACAGACCTCAGATTCCTTCTCGCCAGATCGGCCACTGTTGCGATACGTTCTATTGTGGTCAGCCTTCGCACGAGCCGGGAGAGAATTGCAGCCTGGTACCCGCTTCCCGTCCCGATTTCGAGTATAGTGTCTGTCGCTTTCGGGTGCAGCAATTCTGTCATCAGTCCAACGATATATGGCTGGGAGATGGTCTGTCCGCTCCCGATGGGAAGTGGATTATCTTTATACGCTGCATGGTCATACGGAGGCGGAATAAAGAGATGGCGGGGAATCTCCCGCATTGCTGCAAGCACCTGCTGGTTTTGAATACCCCGGGCTGCGATCTGGCGTTCCACCATTGCGATTCGTTCATCAGCTCGGGGATAGGGTAACATACATTTATTCAGAACCCGGATTTTTCGGCTTCATCGATAGAAGCATCGATCTGCTGCTGCAATGCTTCAGGAAGTCCGCTGATCTTCACGTCGAGGAACCCGCGGATGATGGTTGCCGTTGCCTCATTCTCGTCAAGCCCGCGTGACATCAGGTACTCGATCTCGTCCCGGGCAAGTTTGCCCACTGCTGCTTCGTGGGAGAGTTCCGTACCGACAACCGAGCCTTGAATTTCCGGGATCGCGTAGATAAGTCCGTCCTGCAGGATTAGTCCCTTGCATTCGAGGTGCCCCCGGGTACCGGCAACTTTTCCGTTGATGTGGCCCCGCGAAATAATGGTACCGCCCTTTGTGATGGCACGGGTGATAAGTTCGGCGCTTGCACCGGGTGCTTCGAGAATCGCCCGCGAACCGAGATCCATGTATGATCCCGGTGTGGAAATGACAATACTGCTGAACCGGGCAACGGAATTTGCACCCGTAAGGGTTGCAGTCGGGTACATCTGGACTTTTTTCACTGGCTGCATGCAGACGTAATTCGAGAGAAATACCCCATTTTCCTCAACAACAGATGCGCTGCGGGGATATACTTCGATATTTTCGCTCCAGTTATGGATCATCGTAAAGCTGATCTTGGCGTTCTTTTTTACGTAGAACTCGGAGACCCCGTAATGGGCGCCACCCTTGCCAACATGCTCCCCGCTGGTACAGCCGGAGATGATGTGGAGTTCTGCTCCTTCTTCAGCGATGATGATGTTATGGACGTGCTGGATTTCCTCTTTCCCGAGGAAGAGGCATGCCTGGATAGGGAAAATATTGTTCGAACCCTTATGAGCAATAATCACGTACCCCTTGGGATCTTTCTGGGCTGCAACGTATTTTGTGATCTCATCCTTTTCCGGTGAGACTACCTTCCATGCATATTCTTTAAGCCCGTCGTATTTTTCCATTGCTTTCTTGTATGACAGGACTTCGATTCCTTCCTGTCCACACTCTGAATGAACGACATCCTGGTCCATCTGGAGGTAGCTCCCGCACCGGTTCTTCATGGAAAGGTCGATTCCTGACTGTGCGAGACGGGCCTGGTCAGCTTTTGACAGTTCTGGTATCACTGGTTGCGACATTCGAGACACTCCTTATATCCGCGCTGTTTGATATCCTTTAAAATTTCCCGGGGATTTCCGTGGCACCGGATCGAACCATCACACATCACATGGCCTTTGTCTGCGTCAAGGTAATCAAGGATATACCCGGTGTGCGTTATGACAAGGCCGCTTTTTTTCCGTTTGGCAAGGTACTTATCCTTTTCCAGCAGTGCACCGATTGTTGTCCCGATCAGGGAAATATTCTCGAGATCGACCCCACTCTCGGGTTCATCGAGCATGACGAAGTCCGGGTTCTGGATCATTAACTGCAGAACCTCGCTGCGCTTGATCTCGCCCCCGGAGAATCCCTTATTGATATCTCGTTCGAGGAATTTGTCCATGTGAACCGATTTAGCCAGTTCCAGGATGTTTTCCTGCTTTGTACGGGAAATTGCAGTCAGCATTTTTCCCAGTTTCAGGCCGGATATTGTGGGTGGCCGCTGGAACAGCATCCCAATCCCGCGTTTCGCACGCTCGTGGGCGTGCATCATCGTCACGTCCTCTCCCTTGAAGGTGATCTTTCCCTTTGTTATCGTATAACTGGAAAACCCCATGATCGTCATAAGGAGCGTGGTCTTACCCGACCCGTTGGGACCGAGCAGCACATGAGTCTCCCCTTCCTCGATATGGAGATTAATATCGCGCAACACTTCCTTGTCGCCGATATTTACATGAAGGTGTTCGATATGCAGCATAATTCAATCGAAGAATGTATGTCGATTGCAGCATTAAACGCTTTTCAACGGGACATACGCATACCGGCAATGGAGAAAACACGGATACCGGGAACGGACCCGGCTCCGGTTTTTCAACCGCGATCCGGTTTTCACATAAAAATCGCTGATCGATTTCCGGATCAAAATCGGATCGCGATTTTTCCGGAACGGTTTTCAATCGCGATCGTGATCGCGATTACGATTTCAAAATCGCTGATCGATTTCAAAATGTAAATCGCTGATCGATTTTCGTACGAAAATCGCGATCCGATTTTGCGTTCCGTCTGTATTTGTGGTCCTGAACTTGGTTTTCAATCGCTGATCGATTTGAAAATGAAAATCACTGATCGTTTTTGATCCGGAAATCGCTGATCGATTATGAGATCAAAATCGATCAGCGATTTTTCCGGAACGGTTTTTGATCGCGATCGTGATAGCGATTGCAATTTCAAAGTCGCGTTCAGGATCTTGATAATAAAACAGGCACCCTTTTACTCATATGCGGTAATGTGTACCCGGGAAAAACGGAATGAGGCAGGAGAAAGTCCGGGATAAGGAGGGGAAAGCAAGGATCCGGAAGGGATCAAAAGAGGCGAAAAAATCACTCCGCTCCGATGAATCCCCCGACGTATCCGCCTTCATAAACCAGATTGTCTGCGGGGATGCACGGGCTGTCCTTTCCCGTATTCCGGACCGGAGCATCGATCTTATCGTTACTTCTCCACCCTATAATTTTGGGCATTCCTATGCACAGGACCCCCATGATGATACCCATGAATGGAATGAATATTTTGAAAACCTGCTCGCAGTATGGCGCGAATGCGAACGGATACTCATACCGGGGGGCCGGATTGCCGTTAATGTCCAGCCCCTCTTCTCGGATTATATCCCGACACATCATGTCATCTCCCGCCAGCTGGCTGACCTTGGTCTTCTCTGGAAGGCCGAGTTCCTCTGGGAGAAAAACAATTACAATGCCAAGTACACGGCGTGGGGAAGCTGGAAATCCCCCTCGATGCCTTACATAAAATACACGTGGGAGTTCATCGAAGTTTTTTCAAAAGAGTCCCATAAAAAGAGTGGCAGATCTGAGGATATCGATATCACGGGTGATGAATTCAAGGAATGGGTGCTGGGTAAATGGTCGTTTCCTCCGGAAATCCGGATGAAAGACTATGATCATCCTGCCATGTTTCCTGAAGAGCTGCCCCGCAGGCTGATGAAGTTATTCTCTTATAAAAATGACATTGTGCTGGATCCCTTCAACGGCGCAGGGACCAGTTCGCTGGTAGCGTATAAACTTGGGCGCCGTTTTATTGGTATTGATGTCTCACGCCAGTATTGCGATACTGCTCTTGCGCGTATAAACCAAGCTACCGGGGGAAAGGAACCCTCCCCGGATTATCCTTCTCCGGGACTTCTTATTCCGGACGATATCCCATAATAAAAATCCTGCCTCATCCTGTCATTATTTTTTTTAAAACTTCCCGGACCCCTGTATTACCTGCGAGGTATTACGTCCTGAATCCGGGAAATGGAGTCTATGATGCAGGTGGGTTTGATTTCAGCTGCGTCAACCGAATCGCTCCGGAACTTCCCGGTCCTTACAAGAATGCCTTTCATTCCTGCATGATATGCCCCACCAATGTCCGTAATAATATCATCGCCAATCATTGCCACGTGCTCCGGACCCAGGTGCATATCCTCAAGAGCGAGGTTGAAAAAAGTCTGGGAAGGTTTTCCCATCACCATGGCAGTTTTTCCGGTTGCATACTCCAAGGCTTTGACGATCGGTCCTGCCGAGAGAGAAAGTCCGCCATCAGCCATCCAGTACCGGTCATTCTCAAGCGCTAACAGTTCCGCGCCATCCATCAGGAAACGGAATGCCGTGTTCATGCTGTCGTAGGTGATCTTATCGCCAGCATCGCCGATTATTACCCAGTCCGGCTTCGTCCCAGGACTGTTATTTTTTATTTCCTCAAAGTCCCTGTCAACATCCCCGGTTGCAAGAAGATAATAATCAGTCCTTCCGGATTTTTTCATATATGCAATCGCTGCAAGCGGGGGAGTGAAAATATGGTTTTCCGGAATCTCAAATCCCATTGATGACAGGCGACTGGCAACAGAATGCCGGCATTTTCTGGTGGTGTTGGATATGCATCTGAAAGGGTACCCGGTTTCCCTTAAGAATTCGATTGCATCCCGTGCACCGTCAACAGCCCGGTTCCCTACATACAGAACCCCGTCGAGATCAATCAGAAATCCCCGGATATCTTTCATTCCGACCATCCCCGGGGAATCGTGGGTAAAAACCGGTCTTTCATGACTACCTCGTATGAAATGATGTTTACCTTTTTTATAAGATTAATGTCCCGATTATTTCCTGAAATGGATGTCTGATCCCTTGATTTTTTCCTGTATCCCTCTGTTGACCCATCCCATCAGCCAATGAGAAATTCCGTTACTTTCACACTGCACGGTGGGTAGTTAAAATTCCCCGGTTCGGATTTTAATCTGACGATGTCTGCAACACACGCTCCTCAGGCCCGGATTGGGGATCTCTGGCAACAGCGGATGGATACCCTGCGGGAATATGAGGTTGTCCGCGACGGCAATGTGTTCGCAACGAGTTTTTCGAATAATATTGTATTCTCATCTGAATACGATGGAGCCCGGCAATACCTCAGCGATCTCCTTGCACGGTATAATGGATGTAGTTTTAATACGGTCTTTTGTGGTGGCAGGGAACACGTAACCGAGGCTGGCACCTGCTACCTGCTGGAGAGCCGGGAACCCCTGGACAGTCCTGCATTCGATCAGGACCGGTATCTGGCTGCAATTCTTGGGGACCTTACCCTCGTCCACGGGGTCGGAAAAGCCACGGAGACGCGGCTGAAAAAGCGGGGGTACCAAACCCTGAATGACCTTATGGAACATCCCAAATTCCGGTCACATGCACGCAGGGTAACCGAATGTATCTCTTACGGGAATTCCGGGGAGATTATGGACCTTATCGGAAACCGGCATGCGAAATCTCATCCCCATGTTCTTGGCACCGCAGGTCTCCACGAACCCGGGGATTATGTATTCCTTGATATCGAGACCATGGGTCTCTTTTCCCGCCCGATAATCCTCTTCGGAGTTGGATTCCTTGAGCATAGCCAGCTTGTTGTCCGGCAATACCTGTTGCGTGATATTGCAGAAGAACCGGCGGCCCTCCTGGCAACGATGGATCATTTTACTTCTGACCATCCTGCCCTGGTCACGTTCAACGGGAAGTCATTCGATGCCCCCTATATATCAGACCGGCTTGCCTACTATGGGTTGGGTGCACTTTTTGGGATTCCCCATTTCGATGTACTCCATTTCAGCCGGCGGCGGTGGAAGGATGAACTTCCCTCATTACGCCTCTCTGCGCTTGAGAAGGAGATCCTGGGTGTCCATCGCGACGATGATGTTCCCGGGCAGATGGTACCGGAATTTTATGAGACATATCTCCGCTCCGGTAACTGCGGACCGTTGGTACCAATCGTTGAGCATAACCGGCAGGATGTAATATCAACTGCAAGGCTGTTTTTCCACCTTCTGGAGGAAGTAAATGGCCATTGCTGATCTGCTCCGTCTCCTTAGTGCAAATCCGGTATACCGGAACCGGGTCGTTCACACTGATGTGAGCGAGCCAAAAGAAGCCCGGTATGGGAAACTCAGAACACCTTTATCCCCAGCGCTTGTCGCATATCTCGATCAGAAAAGAATCAGGTTATATTCCCACCAGTGCGATGCTATCGATCATATCCGTGCCGGGAAAAATGTGATCATCACCACCCCAACAGCAAGCGGCAAAACGCTGGCGTTCAACATGCCGGTCTTTGAGAAACTGGAACTGGATCCGGCTGCCCGGGCATTATACCTGTACCCGACAAAAGCGCTCTCCAACGACCAGCTCGCAACACTTGAACAGATGGCCCTGTTCACGGGCATACCAGCAAAACCGGCAATTTATGACGGCGATACCCCGCAATCAAAGCGGGCTGCCATCCGTGATAATGCAAGGATTATTGTCTCCAATCCTCACGAACTGCACCAGGTACTCTCATGGCATGCGAAATGGCGCCCGTTCTTTTCCGGCCTGCAGTATATCGTCATCGATGAGGCCCACCGCTACCGCGGGGTTTTCGGTTCGCATATCGCGTTTCTCCTTAGAAGATTGCTGCGCATCTGTCTTTTTTATGGTTCAGGACCGCAGTTTGTCCTCTCAACCGCTACCATTGCAAACCCGGTCGAGTTTGCAGGAAACCTCACCGGCCAGCCGTTCGACCTGATCTCTGAAGACGGTTCCCCCCATGGCAGAAAGACTTTTGTCCTGTATAATCCGTTCTATGACGGGATTGGTGAACGGTCTGCACATCAGGAAACAAAAGATCTCCTGCTTTCCTGCGTTAAGGAAGACCTCCAGACCCTCTGCTTTACCGGTTCCCGGAAGATGGCAGAACTGGTGACGCTCTGGGCCCGCGAGGATGCCCGGCATACGTCCTCCCGTCTCGCAGATTCCATCTCCGCTTACCGGGCCGGGTATCTTCCGGAAGAACGCAGGGGGATCGAACGGCAGCTGAAGGACGGGCTGATGAAAGGGATCGTCTCCACCAATGCGCTCGAGCTCGGGATCGATATCGGGTCACTGGATGCGGTCATCATCTCCGGTTTTCCCGGTACTATGATGTCGACACGACAGCAGGCCGGCCGTGCCGGCAGAAACGGGACCGATTCCCTTGCCATTCTTGTTGCCATGGCAAATCCGCTCGACCAGTATTTCATGAATCATCCGGACCGTTTTTTCTCTCGTTCGCATGAACATGCAATCGTCGATACCCTGAATCCCTACATAGTATCAGGACACCTGCTCTGCGCGGCTGCCGAACTTCCGGTAAATGACGTATCCGATTCCGAATTTTTCGGCGAATCCCTTCTCCCCCTTCTTGCAGATCTCGCCACTCACGATCTCGTGCGGAAAACTGCACGCGGATGGGTCTATTCCGGGCGGGGACGGGCAGCGGATGCGGTCCAGCTGGACGGAATTCCCGGGCCGACCTTCCGCATAGTCTGTAAAGGAAAGCTACTCGAAACCATGGACCGGGGGCAGGCATTCCGTGAAGCCCACAAGGGGGCTATCATGCTCCACCAGGGTGTGACCTACGTAGTGAACGAGATGGACCTGGAAACGCATACGGTTCGTGTATCCGAAACCGATGTTGATTATTATACCCAGCCCCTCAAGGAGGTCAGCCTGGACGTGATCGAAACAATCGGGAGCCGGCTGGTCAATGGTATGAAATGTGCGTTTGGCGTGGTGGACGTGACGGAAACAATAACCGGCTACAAGATCAAGCGCAAAGATACGATCATCGGTGTGGAACCTCTCACGCTCCCCCCGCTGACCTTCCGGACAAAAGCGTTCTGGATTGTTCCACCGGACCCTGTCGGAAAGAAAGTCAACGCGATCGGGCGCGATCTTGCCGGTGGTCTTCACGGCGCAGAACACGCGATCATCGCACTCATGCCCCTGCATGTCATGTGCGACCGGTGGGATATCGGGGGGCTCTCTTCATCTATGTTTGGCGAGACCGGGGAACCGGTAATATTTGTCTACGATGCCTGTGAGGGAGGTATCGGTCTTGCTGAAAAGGCGTATGAGGTTCTCCCGGCCCTGCTCGCCAGTGCTCATGAGCTGGTGCGGGACTGCACGTGCGAGAAAGGGTGCCCGTCGTGCATTTACTCCCCAAAATGCGGGAATGACAACCAGCCTCTTGATAAAGATGCGACAATTCTTATTCTTGGGGAACTCTGCCATGAACCTGCGGCATCCGAATCTGTCATGGAATCTGTGCGATCTGAAACAGTTTCATCGTGAAACGGTCTGAACTAATCTACGAGAACGGTTCGCTCTCCCGGTGCGGGGCCCTCATCTTCGAAAATGAACAGGTTATCGATTGTGGTATGCAGGGCCTGTGCCACATCGTGAGCGAGTTTGAGAGAAGGATTATATTTTCCCTGTTCCAGGAAGACGATGGTTTCCCTCCGGACCCCGACGGTTTTTGCAAGGTCTTCCTGCGTAAGATTCAGGCGGGTGCGATATTCCTTGATCCGGGTTTGCATACTCACTCCAAAAATTCTTTTCTGGTATTGGACTCGTTCATACAAATTTTCTGCTGTACGGGGGCAGTACCCTGTCACTCAACATCTCCTTTCCGGAAAAGATACGTCTGGAAGATAACTGCGGAAAGTGCAAGGACGACCACGGAAAGGGCAAGGGCATTCTGTGTACTGAGCCGGAGAATGCCGAGGTAATCCAGCCAGAAAAGACCCGACATAAAGAAGAGGCCGGTCAACCACGCATAGGTGATACCATAAGCACCGATCTTTTTCGATCGCTCGTCAGATTCCGGCTCATCGCCATACCTGCGGTGACGGGAGATACCGGTTATCAGGAAAGCAAATCCTGCAGCCAGGAGCATTGTGCTGATAATTGCCTCCCCCGCGGTGAGCAGGATGGAAACGATACCGCTCGCGATCATCAATACTCCGATAACGATCCGATAAAGATTTCTTGGTTTCATGTTCTCGCTCCTTTTTTTGTATCCGGTTTTGACTTTTTCCGGGATCCGGGTATGAAATACCTGACATAATCAGACATGGTTCTCACCTTTACGGGACAGATAGATCAGAAAGAACATGGCTGGAATGAACAACAGAAGGAGACATATGCCCAGTGCAATCTGCGTATCCGGTCTCCAGATCCCCAGGTTGTCAGACCAGAACAGCAGGATGATTCCGCTGATCCCGATCCACCATGCATAGGACAATGCATAAGCCCCAATCTTTTGGGTTCTCTCATCCGGCCGGATCTCTTCGTCCCATTCCTTATGGTGGTAAATCAGGAGAATTGAACCGGCCAGACTTACAACGAGCAGTATGGGTGGGAGAGGTGTTGTGTTCCCGAAAACAAAGATCAGTACTAATGCAGTAAGCAAAAGTAGTGAACTGATAACACTTACGTGACGATATCCGATTTTCATTCAATCACTCCTATGTGTTATCTATTTCTAACATTAGTAGTTTAAAATGTTATCTATTTCTAACATTGAGGTAAAGAATAGGTATTCTACAGACGAAAAAACCAAAAAAGGAAATTATTCCTTAATGATGGAACGGACCGACAGGAAGACCGGTCCCCTTACATCGACTTTCTTTTTATTGTCGGTGATGAACCGCATCGTGTATTCATCAATCTTCAGGTTGATGTCGCTGGGAAGTTTTGCCATCTTAACCTGAACAGTCGTACCTTTACCACATCGGGCAGCTTCCTCAACCCGTGCTGCTGCAAGTGCCGATACAGCGGAAAGATAGGAGATCCCCGTTGGCACACCCTCGGTCCGGACCTGTTTCCATTTCTCGGCATCCGGAACTCCAAGGACGGACCCTTCATGGACAAAGATCTCGTTGGCACATGCCGGCCCGCAGAGTTTGGCATTGGATTCCGTTTCCTCGACAACCACCTTCACGCTGGTACCGCCAAGACTACCCTCCCAGGCATCGAAAGCACAGGGTCCCTGTGCAGTCCCGTTTGCTGCCGCAACTTTAGCGACGGCTGCTGCGAGTATCTTTCCTTCAACAGAAACCGGTTCCTCCCGCAGGTGCACGGCCCGGGCAATCTCCCGGTCGCTCAGGGGCCGGGGGAAGAACTGGGGATAACAAAGCTGGCGGACATCGTTGGAGTTGTACGCGATCATCGCGAGCCGCTCCACGCCAAGGCCAAGGTTCATGACCGGGACGCCGATCCCGTACTCGGCAAGTGCTGAGGGAGAATACATCCCGAAGGTTGCCACCTCGACCCACCCGTGGACCGGGTGCCGTGCATAGACTTCGGTCTGGGAGTCCGGCATGTAATACTTGGAGCGCTTCTCGTCAGGCTGGAAGCGGAAATCGGTGTACCCGAATGCAGAGAGAAGGGCTTCGCTGACGGCTTTTCCATCGTCAAGGGTAATATCATCCCCGGCCACGATACAGGACGCGGAGTGGTAGGTCATGAGCCGCGTGGGTCCTTCAGCCTGTTCACGCCGGAAACAGCGGTCAACCGAGAAGAGCCGGAGTGGCAGCGGGCTCTTGTTCCAGATGGAACCGAGCGTCATGAACCAGCCGCTCGTCATGTGACTGCGGAGGGTAGAACGCGATGACTCCGGGGCGAGTTCCCGGAACTCCGGGAAGACGGCGTCAAGGATATGAACCACGATCCCATCATCAGTTTCGAGCACTTTTGACAGTTCGAACGTTAACTCGTCGCCGTCAATCTCGGACTTCTTGTAGGAATGCAGGGTTTCGCGGAGTTTCTCCTCGGTTGCGGAAGCCATGGTTTTGCCGAGGATCGCATTGATCTTATCGAGCCGGTCGCGGGCGATGCCGACATTCGGACGCGGGAGACCTCCAAGGTAGAAGACACGGTCGAGTACGGCCATTGCCTCGGGGCCGAACTGTCGGTAGATGTCCTTCTCGTCGATGATGACCGGGACCTCCGCTTCGTCGAAACCGAGCGAGAGATAGGTCTCGCGCAGCCGGTTGATGGTGGCAAAGACCGGGTGCGCCTGTGCCCGCTTGTAGAGCCGGCACGGGTAGGTATCCGCATGCGATGCCGGTGTAAGGACTGACGGGCCTTCGTGCCATGCTCCTTCAAAGTTTTCGTGTGATTTCTGCTTCCAGTCTTCGGGATTAAATCTCATGTTAAACGCTCCAGCACTACCACTCTGCTCAGTGTATTCTCATCCTTGAACCGGTAATCGCACGCGGCCGCGATCTTTTCCGCAAAAGACCGCACCTCCGCGTGTTCCGGCATATTCTCTCTTGCCAACCGGTTTCTACTGTATCCCAGATACATATATCCCTTTATTTCCACAAACCTTGCGCCCGATCCCTGCATGATCGTGGCATACCGTTCCGGAGCAAAATCATTGAGACCCTTGACAAGGGTGACACGGATCGCCGACCTCCGGGATCCCAGCAGGGTAAGGCTCTCCTGTACGCGGTCCCAGTAATCTCCGAATGGGCGGCAGACTGCGTTGTAAGTCTCCCTGTCCGGTGCATCCAGTGATACATATGTCTGGAACGGGCGGCAGCGCCGGAGCATATCCGGGTTTGTCCCGTTACTTACCAGGAACGTGGTATACCCGTTGCCGGTGAAGAGGTCGATCAGTTCAGGGAGCCTCGAGTAGAGCGTCGGCTCTCCCGAAAGTGATATCGCCACATGTTTTGGATCAAGCGCCTCCTGCCATCGCTCTTTGGTCACTGTATTATCGAGCACGGTATTGTACCCGGCAAGTGCTTTCTTCTGGTACTTGTGGATCCCGGCAAGGATTGTCTCCGGCGGACATTCCTCAGTTTCTGCAGGTTCGTGTTCGAACGATCGCCAGCAGAAACGACAGCGCTGGTTACACCGCAGCGTAGGAGTCATCTGGACACAGCGGTGGCTGTCGATCCCGTAGAACTGGTGCTTGTAGCACATATCCCCGCCGGCAAGCGCACGCTTGCACCACATGCAGGGCTTGAGCGCTGCTGTGGACGTCTTTGAAAAAAACTGGTATCCCTGCTTTTGCAGGGGTTTACATGGATCTGATGGCATCGATCCCGAGCGTTTCGAGGGACTCTTTCAGAGTGTTCTGCACCGCTTTTACCAGCGTCAGCCTGCGGTCCCGGATTTTCCCCTCACTCTTCAGCACCGGTTCGAAATGGTAGAATGTGTTGAACGTGTCTGCAAGTTCCCGTGCGTAGGTGGCAAGGATATGTGGCCGGAGCTCGGTTACAACCCGCTCAATCACCTGCGGGAATTTTCCAATCTCCTTGGCAAGCGCGATCTCCTGTTCCGTCTCCAGTTCGTAACATTCGGTAAATGTTTCGGCTTTTTCAAGGATGCTGCAGGCACGGGCATGGGCATACTGGATGTATGGGCCGCTCTGCCGCTCAAAATCCAGGGCTTCCTTCCAGTCAAAGACCGTGCTCTTTTCGGGAGATACCTTCACGATGTCGTACCGGATCGCTGCAAGCCCTACGGATGCTGCGATAGCCTTGCGCGTCTCCTCTTCAAGCTCCGGTCTCCGTGCAGTCACCTCATCAAAGGCACGTTTCCGGATCTCGGTGATGAGGTCGTCCGCCGAGACGAACTTGCCGGCGCGGGTGCTCATCGAGCCTTCCGGCAGAGAGACAAACTCGAAGTGAATGATCTCCGGCACCTTCTCACCAAGGATCTTCATGGTGCACTGGAGCTGTGCTCCGATAAGCTTGTGGTCGGCGCCGAGGACATCGATGACACGGTCGAAGTTTGCCCCTTTCCATGCATGGAACGCGAGGTCCCGGGCTGCATAGACCGAGGTGCCGTCACTCCGGCGGATAACATACTTGTTCTCGAACCCGAACTCGGAGAGATCGAGATAGAGTGTCTCATCTTCGTGTGCCTGCGGCATCCGTTTGAGCTTGTTGATGATCCTCTCTGTATTCCCGTTCCGGATGAAGTCGCTCTCCCAGACAAACCGGTCGTGGGCAACATTGAGGTCCTTCATCGTGACTTTGAACCCGTCAAGGCAGCGGGACACCTCTTTGCGGAACTTCTTCACGGTTGCCGGGTCACCGTTTTCCACGAGTTGCATAAGGACATTGACCTGCTGGGTGATCCCCGCGTCCTTTTCGATCTCGCGGTTCGCGGCGATATAGATCCGGGCAATATGGGCGTCCTCTTTCTCTCCCGGCTGCAGGGCATTGTCAAGGTTGTCGAATCCCCAGACCACGATCGCGATCTGACGACCCATGTCATTGACATAATATTGTACTTCCAGCGGATAGCCGGCCTTCCTGAAGGCGCGGGCAAGCGTGTCGCCAAGGATTGAGTTCCGGATGTGCCCGACATGCAGGGGGCCGTTCGGGTTGGCACTGGTGTGTTCGAGAACGATTCGCGTGGATTTCTTCGGGAGGTTGCCGTAACCGGGCAGGACCGCAGCACGGAGCACCTCGCTGACGTACGCGTTGCCGAAGATGAAATTGATGTAAGGTCCTTTTGCCTCGATGGTAATGCCGGAAAGATCCGGGCGCTTTTTTAAGTCTGCAACAAGATCCTGCGCAATCTTGACCGGGGCCTGCTTCTTCTGTTTTGCCAGGGCAAATGCCACGGTCGATGCGAGATCTGCGTGTTCTCCCCCATCGATCAGGAGTGCTTCTGTAACACCGGTCGTCTCTTTTATTGCCGTTTCTATGGTAGTGAATAAATCGTGGGGCATTTAGTATCCCGTCCTGTAGCGGAGGATTGCAGCAATCCCCCCGAATGCTGTAAAGAGGATTGAACCCTCTTCGAAATCATCGGATATTAGCTCAACTTTTGAATTGCTCTGGTCTGCAAGCTTTGTCAATTCATCGACGATATCAATCTCTTCCTCAAGCACGAGCGGTGCCGTGCACTTCGGGCAGTTACCCAGTGTGACATCGGCCACCGTCTTGCCGGGTTCGATGTTTATGGTCTTCTCTGTGGTATAATCACAGTTCTGGCACTTGATTCTCAGCCGGGATTTCCGGAGGTTGGACGAGAGAAGAAGCATATCGACAGCCCCAATCTCAAGGTTATGCCGGATGCTCTCCTCTCCATATGCAGCAACCCCGTCATCCTTGACCAGTTCTCTTAAGAACCGGTCCATGAATGCCTTCTCTTTGATGACAGTCATCCCTTTAAGGGCATCCTTTGCCGCATCAACAAGTTCGGAGAGCCCGTCCTCATTGGTATACGCTACATCGAAAAGGCCGACAATCCGTTTCTGGACTTCGTGGTGAAGATAACTCCCCTTCTCGAACTCCTCTTTTGTCGGGCTCGGTCCTCCAATCAGGACCCCTTTGAATCGCTCGAAAAAATCTTTCTCGGCAATGAAGATCGCACTGGACCGCTCTCCGACCTTGGTATAGAATTCGTCAATGGCGATCTCACGGAGACGCCCGAACCGGGCTGCCGACTGACCGCCTTTGCGCATTTTCCCGGGCACCGTTGAGTTCGCCCCACCCATCGGCTCGATACGGTTACCCCGGAGAAATCCCCAGTATGCTTCACGCTTATCGAGGACAAGCAGGCCATATACGTATTTTTCCTCGAGCATCTGGAGGAGCGGTTCGAGCTCGAAGTTCGAGCTGCAACGGTACATATAGAGATTGAGGGGCTCCGGTGGCTCGACAATGGTGCACTGGAGATCGGTGCGATCGCCATACGTTTTTACGGTGCCGCAGAAGACTGCAAGGCCCTTTTCCGGGGGGCGCTTGTAGTACTTGAGGCGCGAGAGGATGGAGGAGATGGCACTCTGTACATTGAGTTTTGTCTGCTTGCTCTTGATGTTGGCACACTGGCCGAACTCATCCTTGAGCTGGTTCGTAACATCGTAGATCTGCTTGTCGGGAGGTATATAGAGTGTAATCAGCTCTGTACCATCCCCCTGCTGGGACTTGAGTTTCTCCAGGACTTTTTTGAACTCATAACGCTTACGCGCGTCGTCCATCTCCACTTCTTCTGCCATTGCCGGATTCAAACCTCTCTATAAGCTTATACCTATTCACCCGCGGGTGCCATAAATTTGCGCCCATTGGATAATGATCTGTTTGTCCACATCAGGGTTAATCCCGTGGTCTCCTGAGAACTCAATAAATGTTTTGGGTTCCTGTGCTTTTGCGAAGAATTGCTGTCCGCTTTCGAACGGTATAATCGGATCTGCTCTTGCATGGAATACCCAGACCGGACGTGGCGAGATCTTTGTCAGATATGTACTTGGTTCAAGCGAGGCTGCAAACCGTACTGGATCTCCCGTGATACCCTGATCTCTAATCGAATCCAGCAGTCCCCAGTCGGATGTGGATATTCCGACATACCCGGCAAATTCCGGATCCGTACCTGCAGCGACAGCAGCATACCGGCCGCCATTGCTCGAACCCATGGCATAGACGGGAACATTATATCGCCCGGTGAACATTTTCTGTGCCGAGGCAAGATCACAGATACTCAGGTAATACTGGGGCATCTCGCCTTTCCCGAACTTTGCATAATCCTGCTGGATCAACTGCTGGCTGAAGGGAGTACCGGCGGTTTCACCGCCATTCCCTCTCGTATCGACAAAGAGAAATGCATATCCGGCCGCAGCATAGCGGACCATCCGCTCCTCATGCCCGGCCAGTTTTTCCCCGGCACCCGGTGCGTATACAATTGTCGCCTTCGGTTTTTCCGGTGCCCCGAGGTAGCTCACAACATCTCCGTTTTCTGTGTGAAATACGATCCGGGACTTGGTGTAGGTCTCGTTTGCAAAGAGTTCCTCTTCCGTAGTTGTTACAGGAGCACACGTGAGGGAAAGAACTCCGTTGTCATCGACGGAATATGTTGATTTGGACGGGGTTCCGGTACAACCGGCAAGAGCTGAAAGAATCATAAGGATACTGATAACCGGTATAACAATCCGCATCATCAGCACCCGAGGCAACGGTGAATGAGGCAGATGGTCTTGGCGTCAACGATTGTGCCGTCCCGGATCATATCGGTCAGGTCTTTTACCGGAAAATCCCGGACCTCGATGACCTCATCCTCATCTTTCTCATATTCCTTCGAAGGTGAAAGACCGTGTGCTTCGTACAGGTAGATCTTTTCATCGGTGTAACCCGGTGTTGTGATGATGAATCCTCTGGGGTCGATTGTCCGTGCAGCAAACCCGGTCTCCTCGATGAGCTCCCTCCCTGCTGCATCCAGTGGATCCTCACCCTCTTCGAGTGCACCCGCAGGAGCTTCGAAGATATAGTCATCGATTGCGTACCGGTACTGCCGGATCAGTTTGCACCGGTTCTCTTCGATTGGCAGGATTGCCACGGCATTACTCGGGTGGACAATCACTTTCTGCCGCACAAGCCCGTTTGGCAGGCTGACGTCCCGCTGCTCAATCCAGAGCCTCCGACCGCGAAAGATATCCATCTATACCTCGTACTCTATCGGGTCTTTTCTGCCAATTGCTGCGAAGGCTTCCTGACGGAAATGGCATGAGCCGCAGGTGCCGCAGGCTTTCCCTTCATTCCGATAGCAGGACCATGTGTATTCATAGGGTACGCCCAGTTCAAGCCCGGCGCGCAGGATATCGGTCTTGGTCATGTGGATGAACGGTGTGAAAAGTGAGATCGTTGTTGTATCCTTCGTCCCGAGATCGATCACGTTCTGGAACGCCTTGATGAATTGAGGGCGGCAATCGGGGTAACCACTATAATCGAGTGACTGGACTCCGATAAAAATGGCATCAGCACCGCGTGCCTCGGCAAAGCTCGTGGCAATCGCGAGAAGATTGGCGTTCCGGAACGGCACGTAGGTGTTGGGCAGGTGCGCCCGCGCCGGGTCAAATTCCTCGACTGCTATCTCTTTATCCGTCAGGCTGCTTGCACCGAACTTCGTGAAGTAATCGAGACTAATCTCAACAAACGCCTCTGCATCAAGCAGTGAGGCGATCTTCTTTGCGCTTGCGAGTTCCTTGCCTTCGGTACGCTGGCCGTAGTTCATGTGAAGGGCAAGGATATCATAGCCTTTGCTCTTTGCAAGATATGCGAGTGTGGAGGAGTCCATACCCCCGGAGAGCAGACATACCGCTTTCATCATTGTACTCCTATGATTTTATGCAACTGGATCTGGAACCGTACCGGCAGATTATTTGTGAGGACGAAATCAACAATCGGCTTGTAATCCGAGCCAGATACTGGTGATAAGAAAATCTCGCCCGCAATCCGGTGCGATTTCATAACTGCCTGCGCATACCGGCAGTCGGCGTCATCTTTTACAACAAACTTTACACTATCCTCCGGGCGGATCTTCACCAGCAGGGACAGATCGCTTACTTCTCCCGATGAAGGGCATTTCACATCCATACAGATTGAAGCATATGGCTGGAAACGGGTGAAATCTACCGTACCGTTAGTCTCGATATCAATGAAGATCCCCCGTTTACTGAGAGCAACAAGAAGGGGCTCAAGTTCCCCCCCCTGCAGGAGCGGTTCACCTCCCGTGATGCAGATATAGGGCGGGTTGGTCCTCCCCTCCTGTTCGATTATGGAGTCGAGGTGCATCTCCATTCCTCCAGTCTGCGACTCCGGTGTATCGCACCATCTGCAGTGCAGATTGCAACCGGCCAAACGGATGAAAAGGCAGGGTTTGCCCTGGTTCTTCCCCTCTCCCTGGATGCTCTGGAAAATATCAGCGATCTTCATTCCTTAAGCTCGGCAAAAGCAGTCGGCGATTCCCAGACCCGGATTTTTGGCACAGTTGCCTTAACCCCATGTTCCCGGCAAAACGCACGGAGATCATCGCGGATGAGCGATGCCATCAGTTCACTTGTTGGATCGCCGGGTGTAGTTATGACCTGATGGAACTCCTGGATGCGCGGTACCATAGGATCCTCCTGGTTCAGGATGATCTGGTGGTCGTACTTATCGACAATCTTTCTGATCATACTATAATCGATCAGGATCTTCGTTACCGGGTCGGGTTCTCCCTCCATCCAGATCTCAATCTTCCAGCGGTGCCCGTGGAGGTTTGCACACTTGCCTTCATAATGGAGCAGGCGGTGGCTGGTGTCAATCTGCACTTCCTTATAGATCCCGACTTTCATTGCTGATAATTGGGTTCTAAGGGATATAATGTTATTATGAGTGAGGATCAATAGTATAAGACAGGCAGGTGGGAGGCCACAATTTATAAATCGATTACCCGCGTTAGTACATATCCCAATGTGGGTTATCGATAACCACAAAAAAAACTTACATGAGGCTCTTTAATGGGACAGGGTAAATTTGCAGCCAGGAAATTGGTTCGGGACTCCAATAAGTTCCGGTGGGCAGACAAGAATTACGCCCGCCGCGAACTTAATCTCGATGTGAAATCGGACCCTCTTGAGGGTGCCCCGCAGGCGAGAGGTATCGTACTGGAAAAGATCGGTGTTGAGGCAAAACAGCCGAATTCCGCCATCCGGAAATGCGTGCGCGTGCAGCTGATCAAGAACGGCCGGCAGGTCAGCGCATTTGCCGTTGGCGACGGTGCCATCAACTTCATCGATGAACACGACGAAGTCGAGATCGAAGGTATTGGTGGCCGTCTCGGCCGGTCCATGGGAGATATCCCCGGTGTCCGGTATGTGGTCACTAAAGTGAACAACGTCTGCCTCCACGAAATGGTCATCGGCAGGAAGGAGAAACCGCGCAGGTGATCGTAATGGCAGAAACTGAAGCAAAAACTGAAGCAAAACCGGCAGGCCAGAAACTGTTGTTCAACAAGTGGGATGCATCCGAAGTCAAGGTCACCGACCCCAGCCTCATACGCTATGTCACCCTCACCTCCCAGATCATCCCCCATTCCTGCGGTAAGTTTTCCCGGCAGGAATTTGGAAAGAGCAACATGATGATTGTCGAGCGGTTGATCAACCGCCTGATGCAGACCGAGAATAATACCGGCAAGAAACAGCTGGCTATACGGATCGTGCGGGATGCATTCGAGATCATCAACAAAAAGACCAAGCGCAATCCCATCGAAGTGCTCGTTGAAGCTATAGGCAACTCCGGTCCCAGAGAAGAAACCGTCCGTCTGAAATACGGTGGTATCAACGTCCCGAAATCGGTCGACACAGCCCCCATGCGCCGGGTTGATACAGCAATCTGCTTCCTTGCTGAAGCAACCCTGAAGGGTTCCAGCTCGAGCAAGAAGAGCGCAAGTACAATCCTTGCCGATGAACTGATCGCCGCATCCAAAGGCGACATGAAATGTTACTCGGTAGGGAAAAAGGAAGAACGCGAGCGGATCGCGAAGTCCGCCCGTTAAACATCTTTTTTTGAGGTAATTTTCATGGTCCGCGGCAAAAAATCAGTTGAGCGCGTAACTGAGCTCATGAAGGAACCGAAGCACATTCGGAATATCGGTATTGTAGCACACATCGACCACGGTAAGACCACACTCTCCGACAACCTGCTGTCAGGTGCCGGTATCATCTCTGAAGAACTCGCGGGAAGGCAGCTCTTCATGGATTCGGATGCAGAAGAGCAGGCACGTGGTATTACTATTGATGCATCTAACGTCTCGATGGTGCACGAGTATGAGGGTCAGGATTACCTGATCAACATGATCGATACGCCGGGTCACGTTGACTTCGGTGGCGACGTTACCCGCGCGATGCGTGCGGTGGACGGTGCAGTCGTGCTCGTCGATGCAGTCGAGGGCACGATGCCCCAGACCGAGACCGTGCTCCGGCAGGCATTAAAGGAGCAGGTCCGCCCGGTCCTCTTCATCAATAAGGTCGACCGGCTCGTCAACGAGATCAAGGTTGACGAGACTGAAATGCAGATCCGGCTCGGTAAAGTGATCGACAAGGTCAACAAGCTGATCAAGGGCATGAACGAGGATGCCTACAACAACGGCTGGAAACTCGATGCATCCGAGGGTACCGTTGCCTTCGGTTCTGCGCTTTACAACTGGGCCGTCTCGGTGCCATACATGAAGAAGGGCGGTGTCTCGTTCAAGGAAGTGTTCGAGAAGTGCCGTGCCGGGGACATGAAGTACCTTGCAAAGAAGAGCCCGCTCTACGAAGTGGTTCTCGACATGGTCGTGCACCACCTGCCAGACCCGCTTGTAGCACAGAAACGCCGTATCCCGGTTATCTGGCACGGGGACAAGGAGACCAAGGAAGGTCAGGGAATGCTCACCTGCAATCCGAACGGTCCTGTTTGCATGATGATCACCGACATCTCCTTTGACCCCCATGCTGGCGAAGTGGCCACCGGGCGTCTCTTCTCCGGCAGCCTTAAGCGGGGCGATACTCTTTATGTCATGGGTTCAGCCAAGAAGGAGAACCGTCTCCAGCAGGTCGGTATCTTCATGGGACCCAAGCGTGTGGAAGTCGAGGAGATCGTTGCGGGGAATATCCCCGCAGTCACCGGTCTCAAGGATGCCTACGTCGGATCCACGGTCACCTCGCTCATGGAGATGGACACGTTCGAGTCACTCAAGCACTACTCGGAACCGGTCATGACCGTTGCGGTCGAGGCGAAGAGCATGAAGGACCTGCCCAAGCTCGTTGAAGTGCTTCGGCAAGTGGCGAAGGAAGACCCGACGCTGATCATCACCATCAACGAAGAGACCGGCGAGCACCTGATCTCCGGTATGGGCGAACTGCACCTCGAGATCGTCACCGGCCGTATCAAGCGCGACAAAGGCGTGGAGATTGTTACGTCCGAGCCGATCGTGGTCTACCGCGAGACGGTCACCCAGAAAGTAGAGGCCGTGGAAGGAAAATCCCCGAACCGGCACAACCGGTTCTATTTCGACCTCGAAGTGTTACCCGATGAGATTGTCGCCATGATCAAGAGTGGCGAGGTCTCCATGAACCAGCCGATGCTCGAGCGCCGTGACGCGCTCATGAAGGCGGGTATGGACAAGGATGACGCCAAGAGTGTCAAGGACATCAAGGCGACCAATATGCTCATCGACAGGACTAAAGGTGTCCAGTACCTCAACGAGACGATGGAACTGATCATTGAGGGTGTCCACGAAGCTCTCGCCGGGGGTCCCCTTGCCGATGAACCGGTCCAGAACCTCAAGATGACCCTTGTCGATGTCAAGCTTCACGAGGATGCGATCCACCGGGGTCCTGCACAGGTTATCCCAGCCGTTCGTGGCGCCATCAAGGGCGGCATGCTGATTGGCGGCGATTCGCTTCTCGAACCCGTCCAGAAGATCCAGATCACCGTTCCCATGGACCAGATGGGTGCCGCAACCTCCCAGATCCAGGGCCGGCGCGGCCAGGTCTTCGACATGGAGAGCCTGGGCGACACGATCACCGTTGTCGGGAAAGCCCCCGTTGCCGAGCTCTTCGGGTTTGCCGGTGACATCCGGTCAGCCACCGAAGGCCGTGCAATGTGGAACACCGAGTTTGCCGGATTCGAACTCGTTCCCAACAACATGGTTAAGGAAGTTGTCGTCGCGATCCGCAAGCGCAAGGGCTTAAAAGAGCAGATGCCCACCCCAGCCGATTATCTCGCGGTATAATCTCTCCCCCCCGTCCCAATTTTTTTAAAATTTTTCTCAACGTTTGTGATACCTGTTTTCGACCGAAACGGTAAACATTCCATCCGTCATATTTTATTCTGATGGCAGAAGAGAAAAAACTGAAAATTGTTGTTTTTGGTGCCTTCGGGGCAGGAAAGACCACGCTGATCAAGACTATCGATCCCCAGTCAAAGCATGTCGAAGCGAACTGTGCCGGGGGAACGACGACCGTTGCGCTGGACTTCGGGCGTATCCAGAAAGATGATTGTCACATCCACGTGTTTGGCACACCCGGGCAGGAACGGTTCGAATTCGCACGTGAGATCATTGCGAGAGGTATGGACGGAGCAATCCTGCTTATCGATGCCACAAATCAGATTGATGACTTCACCCGCCACCTCTCGGACTCGTTGCACGATGCAAAAGTTCCGTTTATCGTGTTCCTGAACAAGTATGACAATGTCGGGGCACATCCTGAAATGTTCAGCGGACTGTTCGGATCAGTGGATATTCAGAAAGTGTCTGCAAAAGACCGGCGACAATGCACGGATGCGGTTCTGCAGTTTGCCGGGACGCTGACCCCTCAGTCCCATAACGGGCATCACCACAACCACGAATAACCTGTTTATTATCCGCACCACTTTTTTATTCTGCTGCACCTGTGCCCGTGCTCCACACCTTCGCTGTATGAGTTCATTTTTCCTGCCTTGGCAATATGAAAAATAGCAGGGGGTATATCCCGGTATGAAAAAATTTACGGCAGGGTCTGGTCGATCGACCTTATTGTTCACGCTGGAATTTTTTTGTCAGATTTACATCTGATTTTAGGATAATTATCCTCCAATCGGTTGCTTATCTTACACTACTGGATAGCGATCATTTTTTTTGCTCTGTAGAATTCGGCCATGGATCGATTTTACCGGGAAAATCGGGATCCGGTTGTGAAATGAAAATCGATCATCGATTTTTCCGGAACGGTTTTTGATCGGGATCGTGATCGCGATTGCAATTTCAAAATCGCTGATCGATTTGAAAATGTAAATCGCTGATCGATTTTGATCCGGAATTCGCTGATCGATTTTGAGATCAAAATCGGGATCCGATTTCATGTTCCGTCTGTATTTGTGGTCCTGAACTTGGTTTTCAATCGCTGATCGATTTGAAAATGAAAATCGCTGATCGTTTTTGATCCGGAAATCGCTGATCGATTATGAGATCAAAATCGATCAGCGATTTTTCCGGAACGGTTTTTGATCGCGATCGTGATAGCGATTGCAATTTCAAAGTCGCGTTCAGGATCTT
>JBAZHD010000004.1:0-79850 GCA_041652515.1 Methanoregula sp. | reverse complement strand
GGATGGGAAATCGTTCACCGGCTCATTACTCGGATGTAATATCCAGACCTATTTCCGGGAACAGGACTGACTTGTTCCCCGTTGACCCCTTTTTTATATTCTGACGGACTTTTTATCGTACTCCAGTGAATTTTTTTTAAGAAATCAACCCGATTATAAAATTTCAACGGCGTTAAAAAATTTTAAGCCATTTAAAATATAAATGAAAATCTTGCATTATTTTCTGTATCAGAATGTCATCTATTATGAAAAATAAAACACTCCCCGTCATTTTAGTCGGATTGCTTTTGGCACTGATCCTTGTCACTGCATGCACAGATTCATCCGAGCCACCACAATCCACGGCTCCCACGCAAACTCAGACTGTGCTGTTAACTCCGGGATCATCCGGTACTTCCGGAACTATCGTCACAACTGAAATTACTGCGACCACGAATATTCCGGAAAAATCCGCCTGTCCATCCGGCCAGACTCTCTGCGATGGTTCCTGTATCGACACGCAGAGCAACAGTCAGCACTGCGGGGCATGTGGCAATGTATGCAATGAAAGTGAACCATGTTCGGAGGGAACGTGCCTGTCGTGGACAGGATCATGGGAGAGGGTGAATGGGTGGAAATACGAGCTGACACAGACCGGAACATTGGTGAGCGGCGCCGACTATACTAATCAGGAAATATTTTCCGGTTCAACAAGCGGGAATCCTCCGAGACTTACTGGTACCTGGGTGTCACATGGTAGAATTTCTGACCCCTTTACGTTAGATATGGCACCTGATGGGAAATCGTTCTCCGGCGGCTTGCTCGGAAAAAATACTCTCACCTGGACCCGGGTTCAGAATTGACATGTTACCGGGTCACCTTTTTTAATACTGTACCGGATTTTTTTAATCGTACAACTTGGGAGTACTGTTTTTTTCTGATCAGCGTCATTAAAAAATTTCAACGGCATTAAAAAATTTCAAACCATTTAAAATATAAATGAAAATCCCGTATTATTTTCTGTATCAGAATGTCTTCTATTATAAATAATAAAATACTCCCCGTCATTTTAGTCGGATTGCTCTTGGCACTGATCCTTGTCACTGCATGCACAGACACATCCGAGCCACCGGTATCCCCGGCTCCCACTCAGATCCTGGAATCGCCGGAGACTCCGGGAACATCCGGGATTCCCGGTGCTTCCGTCACAACTGAAATTCCTGCGACCACGAATACTCCTGGGAGTTCAGCCTGTTCGTCCGGCCAGACTCTCTGCGATGGGTCCTGTATCGATACGCAAAGCGACAGTCAGCACTGCGGGGCATGCGGGATTGTATGCAATGAAGGAGAACCATGTTCGGAGGGAAAGTGCCTGTCATGGGCAGGATCTTGGGTCCAGGAGGACGGGTGGAAATACGAGCTGACACAGACCGGGACATCAGTGAGCGGCGCCGACTATTATAATCAGGAAATATTATCCGGTTCAACAAGCGGGAATCCTCCGAGACTTACTGGTACCTGGGTGTCACATGGTAAGCATTCTTTTCCCTGTACGTACGATATGGCCCCTGATGGGAAATCTTTCTCCGGAGGGATACCCGGAATGAATACCCTCACCTATACCCGGGAACAGGACTGACTTGTTACCGGGTGACCCTATTATTTAATACTCTCCCGGACTTTTTCATCGTACATCCTTGGAGTACTGTTTTTAAAAACTGCGTCATTGAAAATTTTCAACGGCATTAAAAAACACTCGTCATAATAAAAAAACTATCAGCATTTGAAATATATTATCATATTTCCAAGGATCTGTTTGGCAGGAATATCCGCTGCGTGAATGAATCACGAGACCTCGGATGTGATGACTGTCAGAAAACAGAGGACGGGTTCACCAAAGTTTGCACACTCGATGAACCCGCGCCTGCCTTGAGGCAGAAGAGTGATTGTCGTAACAGGATTTATGATTACCCCCTCCTGCCCCGGAAAAAGACAAAACGGAGGTAAAAAAAATGGAAACCCTTGGAGTCATTGAAGATGTATCGCCCATGGCCAACTGCAAAGCTCTCAAAAATAAATACGGTTTTTGAGCAAAAATGCCATGACTGATTGATCGTGCAATCATGGAGAATTCTTATAAAATCAGCGTCATTAAAATTTTTCAACGGCATTAAAAAATTTCAAACCATTTAAAATATAAATGAAAATCTCGCATTATTCTCGTTATTGAAATGGTGTCTATTATGAAAAATAAACCACTCCCCATCATTTTTGCCGGGTTGCTCTTGACGCTAATCCTTGTCGTTGCATGTACAGATACATCCGAGCCACCACAATCCCCGGCTCCCACGCAAACTCAGACCGTGCCGTTAACTCCGGGATCATCCGGGACTCCCGGTCCATCAGTCACAACAAAAATACCTGTGGAGACGATCACATCCGGAAATCCCTCATGTCCATCCGGCCAGACTCTCTGCGATGGATCTTGTGTCGATACCAAGAGCAACAGTCAGCACTGCGGGACATGCGGGAATGTATGTAATGAAAGTGTACCATGTTCTGAGGGAACGTGCCTGTCGTGGACTGGATCCTGGTGGCTCGAGGATGATCAGAGGACGTACGATCTGACACAGACCGGGACATCGGTGAGTGGTTTTGACAGCACTTATCATCACTCTACAATATCCGGTTCAACAAGCGGGAATCCTCCGAGACTTACCGGTACCTGGATAGCCGCAGGTAAATATTCATTCCCCTGTACGTTTGATATGGCCCCGGATGGGAAATCGTTCTACGGCGGGTTGCTAGGAAAAAATTCCCTGACCTATACCCGGGAACAGGAATGACCTGTTACCGGGTGATCCCTTTTAATACTCTGACGGTCTTTTTTTAATCGTGCACCTTGGTGTTTTTTTAGGAATCAACGTGATTAAAAAATTTCAACGACATTGAAAAATTTTACACCATTTAAAATAAATGTGCATCTCGCATTATTTTCTCTATCAGAATGTCGTCAAAAAAAATATCCCCCGTCATTTTTGCCGGGTTGCTCTTCGCACTGATCCTTGTCTCTGCGTGTACAGACACATCCCAGCCCCCGGAATCCCCGGCTCCCGCTCAGACTCCGGCCGTGCCAGTGACTGCGGCAACATCCGGGACTTCCGGAGCTCTCGTCACAACGGAAATTCCTGCGATCACGAATATTCCGGGAAATCCATCCTGTTCGCCCGGCCAGGCCCTCTGCGATGGTTCCTGTATCGATACGCAGAGCGACAGTCAGCACTGCGGGGCATGCGGGAATGTATGCAATACAGGAGAACCATGTTCAGAGGGAACATGCCTGTCATGGGCCGGATCCTGGGTCGATCAATGGGGGTGGGAGTATGAGATGACACAGACCGGAACATTGGTGAACGGCACGGACTCATATAAGCAGATAATAATATCCGGTTCAACAAGTGGAAATCCTCCAAGACTTACCTGTACCTGGGTGCAAGGAAGAGGTAAATTATCTGACCCTTGTACTTTTGATATGGCCCCGGATGGGAAATCGTATACAGGCTCGTTGCTCGGATGTAATGTCTTCACGACTTACCGGCAATAGGACTGACTTGTTAACGGTGAATCTATTTTTTTATCCTCTTACAGACTTTTTTATCGTACAATCCGGGATTACTGTTTTTTCCAATCAGCGTCATTAAAATTTTTCAACGTCATTAAAAAATTTTAACGACATTGAAAAATTTCAAACCATTTAAAATATAAATGAAAATCCCGTATTATTTTCTGTATCAGAATGTCGTTTATAATAAATAATAAAATTCTCCCCGTCATTTTTGTCGGATTGCTCTTGGCGCTGATCCTTGTTGCTGCATGTACAGATACATCCGAGCCACCGGTATCCCCGGCTCCCACGCAAACTCAGACCGTGCCGTTAACTCCGGAATCATCCGAAACTCCAGGTGCATCTGTCACAACAAAAATTCCTGGGGCCACCGTTACGTCAGTGAATCCAGCATGTCCATCCGGCCAGACCAGCTGCGATGGTTCCTGTATCGACACGCAGAGCAACAGTCGGCACTGCGGGGCATGTGGCAATGTATGCAATGAAAGTGAACCATGTTCGGAGGGTATGTGCCTGTCGTGGACAGGATCCTGGAAGAGGGATGACGGATGGGTATACATCCTGACGCAGAACGGGACATCGGTAACCGGCACTAATTATTATGATAATGTTATAATATCTGGTTCAACAAGCGGGAATCCTCCACAACTTACAGGTACCCTGACCTATCGAAAGAGTGGAAATTCTGACCCCCTTACGTTGGATATGGCCCCGGATGGGAAATCGTTCTCCGGCGGCTTGCTCGGATATAAAATCCTCACCTTTACTAGGGAACAAGAATAACTTATTACTGCACGACCTTTTTTAATACTCTACCATACTTTTGATCGGACAATCCGGGTGTTATCTTAAAGAATCAGCGTCATTAAAATTTTTCAACGACATTAAAAAATTTCAACGACATTAAAAAATTTCAACGATATTAATTTTTTTTTATCCATTAAAAATGTATACTCATAGTTTCAAGGATCTGTTTGGCAGGAATATCCGATGCGTGAATGAATCACGAGACACTGGATATTATGACTGTCAGAAAACGTAAGGACGGGTTCACCAAAGTTTGCACACTCGATGAACCCGCACCTGCCTTGAGGCAGAAGAGTGATTGTCGTAACAGGATTTGTGATTTACTCCTCCTGCCCCAAAAAAAAGACAAAACGGAGGTAAAAAAAATGGAAACCCTTGGAGCTAGTGAAAGTGTATCGCCCATGGCCAACTGCGGATGTTCGTCCTATTGCGCAACCTGCAGCAGCTCGGACCCGTATTCAAGTATTACGAATACGAACAATGCGATCGTCACCGTTGACGCATGGTATCCGTAAGCAGGTAACTGCCGATCCCTAATCTTAACTATTTTTTTGGAGGAAAAAAATGGAATTTGAAAGCCTGTCCGGAAATTCTTATTATTATGATAATGAAATCGGGATTGCGTTTCCTTCGAACCCCCTCATGAAAAAACTGATCTCAGCAAATCCCCGGCAACTGGTGGAGATTGCCGCAACCGAAAAAAACAAGGAAGATCTTCTCTTTTATTCCCGGTTTTTGGAAAAACTCAGCAGGGTCCGTCCGAAACAGGATGGTGTTAAACCGAGGCCTCCCCTCAAAGCAGAGGACATCAGGCCGCTGATAATGCGGGAGGGACTGCAGCAGATCATTTTAGGGGTAACGGAAAACTGCAACCTGAGATGCCGGTACTGTATTTACTCTGAAGCGTATGCACTCTCCCGGAACCGGACCACGAAAAAAATGGATCTCCCCACCGCGAAAAAAGCCGTGGATTATTATGTATCGTTGTTTCTGGAAGGTCAGGAGTATAACCCGACACGACGACCGGGAGTGACGTTCTATGGCGGGGAACCCCTGATGAATTTCGATCTGATAAAAAAATGTGTACAATATCTCGAAACCACGTATCCTGAACTGGATTTTCTCTTCTCGTTTACCACGAACGGGACCCTCCTGACAGAAGAAAAAGATGATTTCCTGCTGGAACACGGTTTTTTTGTGAATTTCAGCATCGACGGGCCGGAGGAACAGCACAACCGGAAACGCGTGTACCCGAAAAACAAAGGCTCGTTCTCCGATGTGATGAAAAATGCGCAACGGTTCATGAAAAAGAAGTCTGACCAATGCGGCGCAATGTGCGTATACGACTATAAGTCCAACCCATTCGAGCTTGATGCATTCTTCAGCCTCCCCGATGTTCCCCGGCTCGCAAATATCAGTATTCCCAGTGACAGGAACGGGTGCAACTATTACGATCAGTTCTCTTGCGAGGATATCGCAGCGTTCCGGAAAACCATGACCGGGGCATTCCGGTATTATCTTGAAAATGACCCGTATGATGAGGATGCACATACATTCTTTTACCGGGTCTTCGCGGAATCAGCAAGCCGGCTCCTCTATTCACCATCAGTCGTGAATACCCGTGAGGGGATGGTTTTCCCCTATTCCGGGGCATGTATTCCCGGAAAGAAGATCTTTGTCGACTGCACGGGAAATTTCCATCTGTGTGAACGCGTTAATGAATATTTCCCGATCGGGAATGTCAGGACCGGGCTGGACTTCCAGAGTATTGCTACCCTGATAAACAGGTATACTGAAAACCTGGGCTCCTGTGGATCGTGCAGCATCAACAGGGCATGCGGGAAATGTTATACCAGTTTTGCCGGGGATGGATCGTTTGAGAACACCTCGACTGTTTGCAAAAATGACGAAAACCTGAAAAAAACTGAATTGTCCCGGGTATTCAGCATCGGGGAGACCTGCCCGGATCTGCTCAACATCATGGTCAATGATCATTATACCTGGCTCTCCGGGGTATCTTCGGTATCAGGTGATTAACCATGTACTTCAGGCTAAACCCGGAATGTTATTACATCAAAGGCGCCAGGAATGGCGCGATCTATGATCTCATCGAGGGAAATGTCTATGCCCTTACGTCAGATGAATCAAAGCTGATTGAAGCATGCGAGAAAAACGGGGAAGCTGACCCGGAGGACCCCTTCCTTCAGGATTTGAAGCACTGTGTTGTCGGGAACTTTTATCCAACAAAGGTGTTTATTGAAAAGATCCGGCTGGGTTCCCCGATTGCAGAATATCAGGAAGGGAATCCAATCGTCCTTAACTCCGCGGTCCTGGAGATCGGGAATGAATGCGATCGATCCTGCTGGTATTGCGGGCAGTCGGGTATCTCGAGAAGCAGGGGCTGCCTTGGCTGTAATGCCTGGGCTGAAGACGGGACCCCGGTAAGCGTGGACCGGTGGAAAGAACTCATCGACGAGCTCAGCCGCCTCCACTGCATGTCGCTCCTGGTAAAAGGCGGCGATCTGACACGGGACTGGGAAAAGACCCGGGAAATCCTCGACTATGCAACGGAATATTGTGAAAAAGTAATCCTCATCGGCCACCGGGAACACTTTTCAGAAGACAAACTCGGGTACCTGGAGAATAAGGTAACCCTGATCCTGCAGACCGATGATCTGTCCGGGATCGGAGACCGCTACTCCTATCTGCTTCCTGTGGACTATGAAAAATCACCGGAATTATCCGGAGATCTGCCCAAAAATGTCATGATAGATATGGTCTCCCGGACCTTCACGCCCCTGCAACCCGGCTCGCCCCTGAACTCCAAAAAGAAAATTCCCCGGACAAATCTCTTCACGTTCACCCATAACAACCGGTTGCATCCGTGCCTTGCCAACAGTGTCACTATTGCCTGGAACGGGGAAGTACTTCCCTGCCCCATGATGCGGGACCATTCTCTTGGCAATATCAGCGACCGGAAATTATGGACGTTTTTCAGGAATACAGAGGACAGTATCCAGAAGAAATACTGGAACATAAGCCTCAATGAGCTGGATAAATGCAGCGCATGTGAATTCAGGTACAGTTGCTCTGACTGTAGGGCACTTGAAACAGCAAAAACCGGCGATCTGAAGAGTAAAGTATTGTGCGATTATGATCCCTCAGAAGGAACGTGGCAGCAACCAGCTGCTTAAGGGACTTATCCAGTCCCATCTTTTTGCAATCATTGCGTTAATACTCCTGAGTTTATTCGGAACCCTCTTCTCGCTTGCCACCCCCCTGATCCTGGGCCGGTTGATCGATACGGTCCTGATTGGGAAAGACACGTCCCTGCTTGTACCGATCATCCTCGGAATGTCCGGATTATTTCTCCTTTCTGCACTGTCGGGTTATCTTTCAAATATTATCCGGGGCAGGCTGAACCTGGTACTTTTCAAAGAACTTGCACACGAGCTTTTCGGGGCGGTCCAGGAGGCCACGTTATCGGATCTCCAGAAAATAAAAACCGGCGACCTGCTGACAAGGACGATAGGGAATACGTATACGGCAGTCAGTACCGTTACCTCGATCATTCCCCAGATTATTGTTACGATAGTTGGTTTTATCCTCCCCTTCACGATAATGTTCGCATTAAATCCGAATCTGGCGGTAATCATATCGTGTCCCATCGTCCTGTTTATCATATCTTCGGTGTATTACGGAAACAAGGTAAAAAAATACCAGAGGGATTCGCTGGATTCCGCTGCCGGTATGAACTCGTTCTTAAAAGAAGCATATTCGATCGTGCCGCTGACAAAAGTGTTTTTACTGGAGCAGTGGGTTCACGATAAGTTTGACGCCCGCCTGGCAAAATACTATGACGCTTCGTTGGATGTTGTCAGGGTATCATCGATGAGTTCTTCGGTGGGGATGGTAATTTACGGCATCCCGACGTTACTGGTCCTCATATTCGGCAGCATGGAAGTGATCGGCGGAACGATGAGCCTTGGGACATTTACAGCGTTTATGGGATATATCGGTATGTTCTATTCACCTGTCCAGATGCTGTCAATGTACTGGACGACATATAAGAGTTCCCTGGCATCATTTGACCGGGTCGGCGAGGTTTTCTCGCTGAAAAAGGAGCAGTGGGGGAAAAAAACCCTTCCCCTCCGCGTGGAAAAAATCGAATTCGATACTATCTGGTTTTCCTATGACACGAGGGCCATACTCAAAGGTTTCAGTGCAACCTTCGTACAAGGCAGGAATTATCTCATTGGGGACAATGGTTCCGGAAAATCAACGCTTATCAAATTGTTATGCGGATTATACCGCCCGGACAAGGGATCAATTATCATCGGTGGCCGGGATCTTACGTCCCTGAGCCGGGAATCTCTCCGTACTTCTGTATCCGTAGTCTTTGCAGATGCCCTTGTTTTTGATGGTACAATCTATGAGAACATTTTCATCGGTGATATGTCTGCATCCCGTGAAGATGTTGAGAATGCGGCAAAAAAAGCGGAACTCGATGAATTTATCATGAGACTCCCGGACAAATATGAAACTGACGTTGGCGAGTCCGGCATGAACCTGTCCAGCGGAGAGAAACAGAAAATTGCACTGGCACGGATTATCCTGCGGGATTCGCCGATAATAATATTCGATGAATTCACGAGATCCATAGATATCGATTCAAAAAAATCCATTTTTTCTGTCATCAGAAAAATGGACGATAAAATTATAATAATCATCACGCATGACCATCAGGAAATTGAAGATAATTGCAATCTGGTGGAGATCGAAAAGAATAATTTTGGACCGGCAATCCTGGAAAAAACACCCGGGAATGAACCGGCAGCCGGTATGGTAAATACATCAACGGTAATTTCGTAAATCCTGACGGTTGGGGCTGATCCTGATCCCTGCGTGAATGCAGGATTTACCGTATAAAAAGGAACGGGATCACCATGCAGATGAACGATAAAGAAAGCAGGAGCTGATCGGCGAATTGAGCATTCCGGCTCGTATCCGCCGGGGCCGGCATTCCTGCGATGCGATTCAGGCGCAGAAATTCGGGTAACGCGGGAAAACCATGTCCTCTCCACGTAAAATCCCTGCCCCCGCCAGGTATTGTGTGATTCCGCACCACCGCCCGAGGTTTTCATGGGCCATCGGCTCCTGGTCATCGGTCAAACAACATGATGCTTCCAGGTATTGCGCACGATTGAACCGTTGAGAACCCGTTCATCCGTAGATAAAAACCATCACGAGTATCAAAAGAATTGTAATTATTCCCCTCCTCGTCGCTCTCACCGCCGCTTGTACTTCCTGAACATGTAATATACCCCGCCGCCGACAAGCCCAAGAACCAGCACGCCGAATACGGCTACGAACGATTGTTCCTTGATCAGGATGTGGAACTCGTCGCTATCCTCGGTCTGGTCGGAGGTGACCTTAACGGTGATTTTGTACTCGCTTGCAACGATGTTTGCCGGGGGAATGACCTTGATGGAAACAACGGATTTTTCATCGGGCTGGATGCTCGCTACGGACTTTGGGGTAATCTCCGCGGTCCACCCTTCAGGTGCCTCAACGTCAATCTTCACGTTGGTCAGTGGTCCGGCATCCCCTCCGTTGATAACCGTGACGGGGAACGCGACAGTATCGCCCTTGTTCACCTCATACCGGTACTTGTCAGCATAGATGTTCATGTCATAGTTCCCGCGGATCCTGACGGTCAGGTTCTGGGTGTAAACGGTCTCGGACGATTCCGCGCTGACAGAGAAATTATAATCGCCGGTTGTGACGCCGTACGGGGGAATTGCCTCGACGTCCAGCGTCTTGTCGTCGCCGGATTTCAGGTACATGTCGGAGATATCCGATCCGTCAGTCCCGCTCTCGTGGAACCGGACATACCACCCGTCCGGTGTCCCGGCCGAGGCGAGCCGGTAGGTGTCGTCGCTCTTACCGATATTCCGGATCACCATCACATAGCCCGGATTCTTACCGATGGACGTCGTAATTGCCGGCGATTTGACGATAAGCTCAGCGGCAAAGAGTGATCGTTCCAGCATAAAGGTCCCGGCCTTTGTGGTAATGCCGCCCTTGATGGTCACGTCCTTCTTATCGAATGGGACATAGCCGACCTTGGAGATCTTCATCGTGTACTCGTCGTCCGGGACAAGCGCATTGACACTGCCGTCCGCCGCGCTCATCAGCCGGACGGTCGCGGCGAATACGTTTTCCGGGACCAGTTCAATGATCGCACCTTTTACTTTTTCGCCCTCGGTATCCACGACTTTCATTTCGAGCGTGCCCTTCTCCCCGGCATGGGTCTTCGACACCTTCGGGTACAGCCAGTACCAGCCATCACCAACATGCAGCCGGACGGTATAGTCGCCTACCGGGGTATCCGAGCTCGTTTCGATGACGAACGTGAGGTTTTTCGAAGTGTACTGGTCGATTGCGAGTAAATTGATCTCGCTGTCGCCATCCATGAACTTCATCTTCCAGTCCAGTTTCGTGCCGTCGAATGTCTCGTACCAGAGTTTCCGGTAGATCTCCGGCCCGTTGTTCGTTACGCGGAGATCGAAACGTACGGTCTCGCCGGCCTCGATGACTTTGCCGGGGACATCGCACTTGATGATCATGTCGCTGTTGGGCGAGGAATCGATTGCAGTAACCGGTTGATTGAAAACAATCATTCCTGTTACCAGTATGAAAAAAAATAACCGGATCTTAAGGAGCATTCTCTCCAAAGAATAATTCAGAATCAAACGCCTCACCGGATATCCATTCTCATGAACCTGACATACGCAAGCCCGAAAAACACTGCCGGCAGGACCAGCAGGGCTGTGAGATTTCCGGTAAGCATGGCAAGGACGCTGTAAACGTCAAGATCAATAATTTTTCTGGATTTATATGTGACCAGAACCGTCTTATCGTCATCGTTCATACCCCCGGAAGTCCCTGCTCCCGTCAAACCGTAGAGTCTCTCGCTCATCGCTGTCGGGTTTGTCATGAATGCGGAGATCCTTGCATAATTATTCGTTGGAGAGAGCAGTACCTGGTTATTTATCCACCAGGTAACCCTCTCTTTATACTCCAGGTTCTGCTGGCCGTACCTCTCCAGTGCCTCCCGGTTCTCTTTCTGGATCCGTTCTGTCTCTGCAGCATGGCCCGAAGAACCCGTCACTCCCTCCGACGGGTAGGCGGCCATCTTCGGCATTTCCGGTGCCGGGCCGAGGACCATCTCCATCACGAAAGGCGACAGGATCAGGGCGGGAATAAATGTCCCGAGCATGACATAGGTAATCAGGGTGTATACGAGCGACTGCCCGCTCTCTTCACACAGGGTTGACATCAGGATGGCAATGGCAAAGAAGCAAAAGATGAGCAGGAATGTCGCAGTATAAACGACCAGGATGGGGAGCATCTCTGATAGTGTCGGTACGATCCCGAAGAGCAGCAGGACCGCAAGCGACACTGCCATGGTACATCCAAGGGCGAGAATGATCGCTGCAATGCCGCCAAGCATCTTGCCATTGATCACCTGGTCCCGGTACACCGGGTGTGCCAGGAGGATCTTCAGCGACTTCCTCTCCTTCTCCTTGGTGATGAGATCAAATCCCATGGCAATGCCGAGGATGCCCCCGATCAGCTCAAATGTAATGCCTATCTGGAAAAAGACAAGGAGCACTGACGGCCTTTGTTTTATATACTGGTCAACCGGTGATACCGACCCGCCGGATCCTAAAGCGGACTGTTGCAGGCTATTGTAACTTGCTACTGACGCATGATAATCAGAAACACCATTGAGGATCCCGATAACGGAAACAATAAGCAGGATCCCGAGGATGAGCAGGAACTTCCGGCTTATCAGCTGATCGAAGAACTCCTTTCTGGCAATGGCAATAACAGAACCACCCGTCATTTTTCATCCCGCCCCTGCTGCTTTGTTACTCCGGCTTCCCGCCGTCGGGTAATATGTCCGTCGTGTTTTTGTATGTTACCTGTGTAATAGTTTCCCGTCATTCAATTACCCCCTACCGGATATCCATTCTCATGAACCGGACATATGCAAGCCCGAAGAACACGGAGGGCAGGACAAAAAGCGCGATAATGTTGCCGGCAATCATGGAAAGAATGCCATAAAAATCAAAGTCAATGTCCGGCATGTAAAATGTATCAACCGTCACCGCATCTCCCTTGCTGTTAATCGTTTGTACCTGGCTCTCATCATGGGTGAAGTAGACCACATAGCGGATCATGGTCGGGTCGGTGAGACATGTTACGATCTTCTCGTAGTTCTTGACCGGCGAGAAGAGGTACTGGACATCCCTCATGCTCATCTGCCGGTCCCCGTACGCCTGGGTCTGCTCCTTGAAGCGGCCCCATGCTTCACGGCTCTGTTCTTCTGTCAGGTCATTCTTCTGGGACCCGCTGCCGCTCTTCTGCAGCGATGCCATAACCTGGTCGCTCAGGACCTGGGGCATCTCCGGTGCCGGGCCGATGATCTTTTCCATGATGAAGGGGGTACTGAGCACGGTGGGGATCAGGGACCCGAGGACAATGAAGATCACCAGGGAAAAGATCAGTGCCTTTCCACTCTCCTCGAACGCTGTTGACATCAGCAGGGAGATGGCAAAACAGGTGAAGATGTAGAGGAAGGTAACGGATGAGAAGATGAGAATCTTCAGAAGTTCGAGTCCATCGGGAACAAGACCGGTAATAAGCAGGAGGGCAAGCGACAGGACCATTACTACCGCAAGAGCGATAGCGATCGCAGCAATACCCCCAAGGGCTTTACCGTTTATCACTTCGTCCCGGTATGTCGGGTGTGCGAGGAGAAGCTTTAACGACTTGCTCTCCTTCTCCCGGGTGACGAGATCAAATCCCATGGCGATCCCGAGGATACCCCCGATCATCACAAAGAGCGTACCCATCTCGTTAAAGACCAGGAGTACCGAGGGTTTTAATGTCAGGTACTCCGGGAGCTTGGATTCTCCCGTGGGAGAAGCGGAAATTATACTCTGGAAACTATCGTACTCTTTTACTTTTGTATGGTAGTCCGCGATTCCGTTGAGAATCCCAACGCATGCAACGATTAGCAGGATTCCCAGGAGAATCAGGAACTTCCTGCTGCGGACATGATCAACGAACTCCTTCTTTGCAATAATGATAACTCCCGGCTCAGCCATTTTGCGGAACTCCTGTATTGTCATAGTAAGAAAGGAACATATCCTCGAGTGAGGCACCTTCCCGGTGAATCCCATGCAACCGGACTCCCGCCTTCGTGCAGGCATCGATGACAGAATCGCTGATATCCGTATGGGTAACAAGGGTCGCAGTCATCCTGTCATCAGTATATGTTGCAGAAACAAGGTCAGCGTGGGTAAACTCCGGCATCGGGTCGCGGGTCTCAACGGTGATGGTAATCCCGGCATCATTGCCGACATGCAGTTCCCGGCTCAGGTCCTCCCACTTCCCTTGCGCAATCAGCCGTCCTTTCGAGAGGAGCCCGATCGAGGTGCAGACACGGCTCACTTCGGAAAGGATATGCGATGAGACAAAGACGGTCTTTCCCTCCTTTGCAACACCGGCAATGATCCGGCGGTAATCGGCAACTCCCTGCGGATCAAGGTTTGCCGTCGGTTCATCAAGGATGATGACAGACGGGTCATTCAGGAGCGCATTTGCGAGCCCGAGCCGTTGCCGCATCCCCTTGGAATACCCTCCGACATTTTTTGTCACCCCTTCGAGACCAACGAGTGACAGGAGATCGGCGATCCGTTTCTGATATTGCGCCCGCTCCATCCGGAACAGTCTGGCGAAATACACGAGATTCTCTTCCGCAGTCAGGCTTGGGTAGAATCCCACGTCTTCCGGCATATAGCCGATGTGCTGCTTGACCGCGATCGGGTTTCTTGCCACTTCAACACCATCGATCAGGCAGCGTCCTTCTGTCGGTTCGATGAGCCCGATCAGCATCAGGATAGTCGTGCTCTTCCCGGCGCCATTGGGGCCAAGGAGCCCGAATATCTCGCCGGATTGGATCTCAGCAGTGAGATCGTTCACTGCCAGGACCCCGTCATACTCTTTAGACAAGTGATCAAACTGGATCATGTACATCCTCTCGGAAATCTCTTTTTTGACAGGGAATTATTACCGTGTCCCCAATGGAATATCCGGGTTGTTTACCGGCACCGGGTCGGCAAATCCTGATATTGGAAATATCGGGTCGGCAACACGGTTTTAATTGGAGTTCCCTTTCATACGTAAATGTATTGATATTTACAATATAAAAAGTGTGGGGGTGGGGTGCAGGTGTATTCCAATCCCTGGTGTAAAATGTTTTCATGTGCAGTCTCCTCTCAAACATTGTAGAAAATTTTCATTCGGACAAAAATTTGAAGAAGCAATCCCTTATGAAAAAGATCTGAAATCTTTTCATAGAAGTGACTCAACATTCACAACTCTCCTCAATAATGCCCGTCTTTTTTAACCGGATGGGAGCGTTCAAAGAAGTATGAGAAAACATCCTCACCCCATTTTACCGCCATGGGATCGATACTGACGAGATCCCGTTTTGAATCAAATAATCCGGTTTTTGTGAATAATTCCATACTGAGATTTTTTTCAGTAACAATAGTGGAAAATCTCAAATCATCCTCATATACTGAAAGATGCGCATTTTCGTATTGTAACCCCTCAAGAAAGAGATCATAATATTCTTTCCGGATTTTAGTGTAGGCATTTTTCGAAAGAATAAGCCTTACATCCCGCCCGTCTTGTGCAAGAGAGCGGAAGAGTTCCGGGTACACCGGATGGACAACCGGGGATATTCCTGACACTTTTTTTGACTTCATGATCATGTCTAGGGACTGTGCATGCGGTTCCAGGATTTCTTCCATTTCCGCTTCATTAATCTGGGTTTTTTTTAATTCTCCCAGCCGCAAGAAAAAATCCCGGGGTAATGCCCTGATATCATGTTCCTGCCAGTACTTTTTCTGCTGATCAATTACCCTCAGTGTCCTGTCGAACTGCTCCAGGTGAAATGCAACAATCTGCCCGGCATCAGTAAGCTGGAATTGTTGTCCCTCTTTAACGATCAGGCCCTCGCTCTCAAGGATCTTTATCTGGGGTAGCATGCCGGATGCCGTGACATTCAACAGGTCTTTAATTTCCTCCCATAACCGGGGGCCATTGAGTAAAAGGATAAGAAGGTTTTTTCGTTTTTCAGATGTGGTAACCGTTGCGAGAAGATTTGTAATAGAATCACCTCGGTTTTTTGTTATCGTGGGCTTTATGATGCGTTGTGTGCGTCCAAGGAGCCCGGAGAGAAGAGGGTTTTTTGTGGGTGTGGTGTCTCGGCCTCTCTCCGGTCTGAATAGCGGGACAACCTTGAGTTGTCCACACAAGCGAATCCACTACGGGGCATATAATATTTCTAGCTCGATCATCTACCAGTTCCGGGATTGGTAGACGATCGAGCTAGAAACCTTAAGTGCCGGGTACCGAAATCCGTTCCTTGGTATCCATGAAGATATCCGGAACATTCCTCATAACCCTGATATGCGCGGTCATGCTCGTATCGGGAGTATCTGCACAGAATGTCGAAATCAATAACGGGTATATCGTGCGCCCGGTCCAGGACCTCAACCTCGCCCCGCTCATCCAGCCTATGAGCGCGGGTACGATCAGCCAGGGTCAGACCGTGTATTATTCAAAGTACGTTTCTTCCGGGACAACATCGCTGACACCGGATCTGTACTGGGGCGATACTTCCGATTCCCTGACCCTGACTATTACCGCACCTGATGCAACCTTCGGTCCCTACAGCGATGCTTCCGATGGTACCGTGAATGGAAGAATTTACTTATCCATATCGAAAACCACCGGGCTTACACCGGGGACCTGGAATTTCAGGGTATATGGAGAACGCGTGACTGGAACGCAGAGTTACTCGTTTGTCGTTTGATGCGAACAGATCAAAAAGTTAATATTTATCAGATTATTAATTATTTTTAATGAAAAAGAATGCCTGCTCCCTGCTCATCGCACTTACAGCAGGTATTCTTTTCTTTACCTGCATACCCTTCGTGCAGGCAGAAGAATATCTTGTCCAGCCGGCGTACGATCTTGTGCAGGAACCGGTCGAGGATACCAGCAAAGAAGTGTCGTTCAATGAACTGACACCCCGTGCCATGATCATTTTCGTTGCACTTTCTTTTTCCCCGCTTCTGGTGTATCCGGTTGAATTTTTCCTCATGCTGAAATTATTCGCGTATCTCGGGTACCGGAAAATCGATGAACTGAGGATCTTTTATAACGATAACCGTCGGCTCATTTATGGGGCTATCGCAGGAAACCCGGGAATGAGTTTCAATGCACTGATGTTAACAACCGGTGTAAAACAGGCGACTCTTAAGCACCACCTCCATATTCTTGAACAAAAAAAGAAGATTGTCAGGTACGGTGCGTATGAATCATCAGGGTACTTCGAGAACAATGGATGGAGCGATCTGGAAAAAAGTATTTTTATCCACTTGAGGAATTCAACGACCCGTAATATCCTGGAGATTGTGTCTACTTCAGCGGAGATCTCGCGAAAGGATATTGCCAGGATCCTTGGTATCACCGGACCCTCGGTCACATGGCATACAAACCGTTTGTCCCAGGATGGAATCATTGCAATTTACCGATACGGGCGAGACATCCGTATCAGAATTTCCCGGGACGCAGCAGCGTATATTATGGCGAACCGACGGGCTCACCCAAAGCCGGTTTCCGTGGATTGCCGTCTGATAGATCTGCCGGCATAACCAGGCCGTCGCTTTTCTGCGCCGAGGATGTTTTTACCGAATCCGGATATTGCCCGGATCGTTGCTGCCCGGACTCCGGGCCCCTCCCAAAAGAGGTTCCTCATCCGCAACACATTTAAAAGAATAATAATAACGCTGATATAGCAAGTGATGTGGTGTGATGTATGAGAACAGAAAACATTCAGTTTTTTACCGATAAGGAAGAAGAATTTGTCGACCAGTTAGTGAGATCGGGAATCCCAAAAAAGGTTGCCATGGCGCTGGTTTTTCTTACCAGTACCAAGGAAACAACCTCCCGCGAGATCGAACACGGTGCCGATATGCGCCAGTCTGAAGTGAGCCAGGCAATAAAAGTCCTGACTACACGGGGATGGATCAAGTCCCGCGAGGATGCGTCGGCAGAAAAAGGCAGGCCCGTTAAGATCTATACGCTGGCAATGCCGATTTCGAAGATCCTGGGCGCGATCGAGAAAGAGAAAAAAGAGGAAATAAAACAACAGCTGGCCCTTCTCGGGAAGATGAAGGATTACATCCAGTAAACCCGGAATTCTGCTTTTTTTCCTGTCATGCCCCCGGGTTTCTCCCGGGATGACGAACCCGGCCGATGAAGTACGGAACGGGCCCGATCTGGTACCTTCCATATCTTAATATAATCCGCCATGACATCCTCACTCACGGTAATATTCTAAAAAAAAGAGCGGGAGGAATCATGGCAAAACCAAAAGCAGCCGGGGGCGCATGCGTCGAGGTGGCAATACTGGATAACGCCGTTACTATGATCGTTGTGCTGGACCAGAAGGGAAAGATCCTTGCCTGGAACCATGCGGCCGAGACCATCACCGGGTACCCGCGGGACGAGGTTGTCGGGAAGACGGACATCTGGAAGTCCCTGTACCCGGAGAAGGAGTACCGCCAGGGTGTAACGGCAAAGATCCGGGCGATCATCTCAGAAAAACAATACTTCGAGAACCTTGAGACAACGATCCGGACGCGGTCGGGGTCGAAACGAATCATTCTCTGGAATACCAAGGAGATTGTGCAGGACAGCACGACGCGTTCCATTGCTGTCGGCATCGATGTGACGGAACAGCGTCAGGCAGATCTCTTCCGGGACAGCATCATCGACAATGCGAATATCCTGATCGCGGTTCTCGACCACGGGACCGTCCTTGTCTGGAATAAGGCAGCCGAGACGATCACCGGCTATGCCGGCAGCAATGTGATCGGGAAACGGGACATCTGGAAACAGCTCTATCCCGACGCGGAGTATCGCCGTACCGTCACCCGGCAGATCACGGAGATCATCCGGAAAAACCGCTACTTCGAGAACCTTGAGACAACAATCGTCACGCGCTCCGGGCAGAAGAAGATCATCTCGTGGAACACCCGACAGATCGGGACGGAGGGCACGCTGCAGGATATCGCGATCGGCCTTGACATCACCGCCCGGAAACAGGCAGAGGAAGCCCTGTTGTCCTACATGACCGAGATGGCGATGCGGCTCAAGGGGCCAATCGAGATCATCCGGGATAACCTGACGGATGTGGCGAACCTGATCCGTAAAGGAAAACTCGACCCGGAGGAAATTGTCCTTGTCCTTGATGGCCAGATCCACATTGCCGATCAGGTTGCCCAAAATGTGCTGGAGTTCCAGCGTGCGGTTGCAAAGAATAACAAGGAAATTCCCGAAGCATACCGGAAATTCCTTGCGGGTGAATAACGTGGATCCGATCGTCAACCCGGAAGATCTTGCAAAAAACCGGATCTTCCTTATCCTGACCTCACCGGGAAATATCCGGGAGCGCAATATGGAGATCATCAGGGAGCTCTCCGTGCTCGGGTACCATTCGGTTGTCATCACCACGAATTTCCCGTACAGCGTGCTCCGGAAGCTGTACGAACAGGGGGGGGTTGACTTAACAAAAGTATCCTTTATCGACGCAGTGACCCGCAATTCGGTTGGCAGCGCAGAAGATATTCCTGGTGTAGTCCGTTATATCAATAATCCTGCGAACTTAACGGACATGGGGATTGCAGTCACCGAAGTGCTCAAGGAGCACCACGGCGGGAAGGTCTGCATCCTCTACGATTCGATCAGTACCCTCCTCATCTACATATCCTCGGCCAACATCAGCAAGTTCATTCATTTTGTGACCAACAAGCTCCGGCTCATGGACATCTCCGGCGTTTTCCTTGCGGTGGAAAAGGGGCTTGACCCGATGCTGATGACCCAGCTGACAACGTTTGTCGATACCGTGATCGATGCAGAGTGACCGGGCGGGACTCCCGGTCAAAACCAGCCGGCCTTTTATTTTCCAAAAAACAACCAGTCCATACCAGGTCATCATGTCGCACGCAGTGTCAGCAGGAATGGGTGGTGCTGATGTTTCCCTTGCGGAAAAACAGCGGACCGTCCTCATCAGCCTCATCATCGATTTCGCCCTCTGGATCCCGGATGTTATTGCCGCGGTCCTCTCCATGTCCATCGTCCTCTTTGCCGATGCCGTGAAGTGCGCAAACGAGATCCTTGCCACGTTCTTTGCGTACCTTACCCTGCGGAAGATGGCTAAAGGCGGGGCAGGCACCTATGATTACGGGATGGGCAAGTTCGAGACCGTCACCTCGATCACCACGGGCGGGGTCATGTTCATCTCGCTCGCACTGGTCTTCTTCGTTGCCATCCATCGCATCGTGTACCCGGAATCGATCGTTCTTGAAGGTGCATACCTGGGTGTCATCCTGATGGTCATCGGCGTCACCATGAACACCTATCTCTGGAAGAAGAACGAGCGGATGTACAACTTAGAACCCTCGCCCATCATGGACTCCCAGTGGCGCCTCTTCCGCACCAAGGCTTTCAGTGATTTCTCGGTTCTGCTCTCGCTCATCTTCTCTCTTGCCTTCTCCCATTACGCCTGGTCCCTCTATATCGACCCCGTGGCATCCTTCTTCATTGCCGGTGTTCTCTTCTTCTCCGGCGCCCGGGTGATCCGTTCATCCCTCCCGGACCTGCTTGACCGAACCCTTGACGAGGAACTCCAGATGGTGATCGTGCAACACCTTGCGGTGTTCTTTAACGATTACTCAGCACTGCACGGTGTCCGCTCCCGCCGGTCCGGAAGCAACGTGTACATCGAGATCTTCCTTGAGTTCGATGGGGAGAAGAAGATGTGCGAAGTGCAGGAGATCATCGACCGGATCAAAGTGTCCATTGAGGCACAGATCCCGAAGAGTACGGTCAGCATCGTGCCGACGAGTTCTGGGGCGTGCCGGGGAACGCCGGATTCTCAGAAAGAACCGTAATATTGTTTGCAGTCCGCCTCTTGCGCCAGGCCGGCCCCCAACGAGGTGCCCCCGCGACGGATCAAGACAGTTAAAAATAATTATTTGCTGATTTTCATGGTTTGGGTGTGAACACTCGTTCATGTGTGTTTCCCGTGAAAATGGGCTATTTCGGGAATTGCTGATGGGGGTTGAGACCCCCATACCCCCATTACGATAGGTGCCGCCGCCCCTGCGGGGGCTTTCGCGGCGGCCTCAATTCCGTGTTTCCCGAAAACCGAACTTGCCCCCGCCGTTCCGTACCGAGGCCCTGAGGCGGGGAGCCCCCCAATATCCCCCCTTTTAAAAAAAAATTTTACAGTATCAGATCCGCGGCTGCTGCTGGGTTGCGCAGTGGAATGTCCCGCACCCTTCGACCATTGCCCGGGCATCGATTCCCGCAACGGTCCGGTCCGGGAAGATCTCCTGGATGATGCGGAGTGCTTCCGCGTCATGCGGGTCATTGAAGACCGGGACAACGACCACCGTGTTGCCAATATAGAAGTTCGTGTAACTCGCCGGGTACCGCTGTTCGCTGTCGGCGACTTTTGCCGGCATGGGGAGCCTGATCACCGTGAGGGGTTTCCCGTCCTGGTCGCTCGACTGCCGCAGGATCTCGTAATTATCATGCAGGGCCGGGTAATTCTCATCGTTGAGGTCGGTCTCGTAGGCGCACACGACCGTTGAGGGCCCGACAAACCGGGCAATATCGTCGATATGCCCGTCCGTATCGTCCCCGACAACCCCGTCATTAAGCCAGATCACCTTCTCGATCCCCAGGTACTCTTTGAGTTTGTCTTCGATTTGGTCGGCAGATAACGCCGGGTTGCGGTTGGGATTGAGGAGGCAGGCCCGGGTCGTGAGCACGGTGCCCCGGCCGTTCACATCGATCGATCCGCCTTCCAGGATGATCCCCGGCTCGAACATCGGGAGCAGCAGGCGCCGGTTCATGGTGTGGGGCATCTTCCCGTCCCGGAGCGCCGTCTCGTACTTGTTGCCCCAGGCATTGAAATTCCAGCGGACCATGGCGGTCTTCCCCAGGGAGCGGTTGACGACGAAGGTCGGACCGTAGTCACGGATCCAGACATCGGAGTATTCACTGGTATGCAGGACGATCCTGGTAAGATCCGCCCCCATCTCGCGGAGCCGTGCCCTCACTTTGCGGTGGAAGACCGCTGATGGTACAAAACATTCGACCCGGTCAGATGCATGGACTGCCATGATAAAGGCATAACAGGCATTTTCAACATCGCTGATATGGGGGAAGGTCATCTCGTTATGAGGCCACGAGATCCAGACGGCCTCGTGGGGTTCCCACTCGGCCGGCATGTGGAATCCCCGGTTTCTCGGGGTATCCCCTTCCCGGATGGCCGGGTATATGCCGGATTCTCCGGGGAACGGGACGGGGACTCTCCCGTACGTATCCGGCCTGCGGTTGCGGAAAAATCCCCAGGATTCCCGGACTTCCTGGTTCATGGAGAGGTCTATTTTGGTGAGGAGCAGTTCCTCCCGGTCACCGGCCTTTGAGAGGACTTTCCCGAACGCATCGCAGACAAACGATCCGCCAAAGAATGTGCAGGCCTCTTCTGTCCCGACACGGTTTACGGCAGCGATATGGACGCTGTTTGCAATGGCATGGCTCCGCTGGATCAGTTCCCATGCATCCTGCCAGTTTCCTTCAGCAGGGACATCAACCGTGGGGTGCCCGATTGCGGTCGGGTAGAAGATGATCTCGGCACCTTCAAGCGCAACGCAGCGTGCGGCCTCGGGGAACCACTGGTCGTAACAGATGAGGACCGCGATGCGCCCGAATGGGGTGGAAACGACGGGGTAAGCGTTCCCCGGGTAGAAATACCCCTTCTCGAAAAAACCCGGGTCCTGCGGGATGTGGACCTTGTGGTAGGGCGTGCCCGTGGAGCCATCCGTGTTGATGATAACCGCTGAATTGTAATAGTGCCCGTCCGGCGCTTTCTCGTAAAGCGGCACGATGATGACAACGCCCCGTTCCTTTGCTATCCCGGAGAAAATGCCGGTGGACTCGCCGGGAATGGTCTCCGCAAAAACCGACGCATCGGTCCCGATATGCTGCGGGAAGTAGCGGTTCCTGTACAGTTCGGGAAGGCAGATGATATTCGCGCCGGCGCCGGCTGCGTCTTCCACTTTCGCAATGGCTTTTCTCTGCATTGCCCCGCGGTCGTTCTCCACACTCATCTGGATAAGAGCGATCGTGACTTTCCCGTTTTTCATACTTCGATCCTAGGAGTTATTTCTCTTCGGATATCATGCTATCTCTCGTGTGTTTTTATTTATGTCCGGGGAAAATCCGGCATACGGGGACACAGATGCCGTGAATTCCCTGCACATTTCTCTGGTGCATAATTACCTCCCCCCTCCGGGAACTGGTGCAGTAGCACCGAATATTGTCAAGAAAAGATCAAAACCGTTTAATTGTACGCACCACAATAGTACAGTAATGGTGCATTTTTCATAAAATCTACCAGATTATTTCCGGTGTACTACACCAGTTTTCAGTATTTATGAGGATTACTATGGAACATATGGAAGAAAAGAACCGGAACAACCTGTTCCTGAATGATAATACCGCAAACCCGGCACCACTCGGCCTGTGTGCATTCGGGATGACCACGATACTCCTGAGCGTGCATAATGCCGGTTTCACAGCACTTTCAAGCCCGATACTGGCAATGGCAATTTTCTATGGCGGTATTGCGCAGGTGATTGTCGGGATCATGGAATGGAAAAAGAACAACAGTTTCGGGATGCTGACCTTTGGCAGTTTCGGGTTTTTCTGGATCTCCTTTGCGGCGATCCTCACGCTGCCGGCGCTTGGTCTTGCCAAGGGGCCCCAGCCGGTTGAACTTGCGGTATTTCTTGCGGTCTGGGGGATCTTTGCCCTGGGGCTTTTCATCTGTACCCTGAAGATGCACCGGCTCCTGCAGGTTACGCTGGCAGCAGTCGTCCTGCTTGTTGCCCTGCTCGTTGCAGCACAGCTGACCGGGAGCAGCCTGGTCCTCAATGCCGGCGGGGTTGTCGGGATCGTTGCCGGGGCACTGGCCCTGTACATGGGAATGGGACAGGTCATAAATGAGATCTATGGCTGCAGGGTTCTGCCGGTCTGACCTTTTTTTTACCGGAACCGGACATACAGCACTTCGTCCATCACCACCCCGTTTTTCGTGATGGAATTTTTGTGGACAGCCTCCCGGACAAACCCGCATTTCTCGAGCACCCGCATCGAGGCCGGGTTATGGGAAAAGACACCTGCCTGGATCCTTACGATATCGGTCTGTCCAAAAGCTACCGGGACAAGGGCACGGACAGCGTCCGTGACAATACCCTTCTCCCAGAACGGCTCCGCAAGCCAGTACCCGATCTCCGCAGTTCTGCGGTGCACATCGTCCAGCGGGTGGATACCGATACCCCCGACAGCCTCGCCCTGTACCTCGATGGCAAGGAAAATGTTGCGGGAAGGTCCGGTTGCCATGGTGATGAAGCGGTGAGCGTCATCGGGAGTATAGGGTGAGGGAAAGGCGTCCCGCAGGCATGCGGCGATCCGGGGATTGTCCGCGTACCGGGTAAGGGATGGGGCATCACCTGCCTGCCACGGGCGGAGAAGAGCCCCGGGAATCCGGATATGCAGCGGGTCTGTCATTCTACCGGGTACATATCGCTGACGAAATGAATAAAGCACATGTTTCGTCCGGTATCCACCCTGCCGGCAGCGGCGTATCCCCGGCCCGGGCTACCATGGGAGGGCCAGGTCAAAGACCCGGCGGCTGACACCGGGCGCAACGTTTCCGCAGGGTGACGAATACCTGACATTGAGCCTTTCTCTTCATACGCAGCGATAATGCCGGGAATCGGTTCCTTTGGCCTGAAGGTGTCGAAGTGGATCATCCCCCCTCCTGCCAGGAAGGCCTGCAGAAGATCCGGCGCCCGGTCCATGCCGTACGGTGCGGGAATGATGAGCCGGTTAAATTTTTTCCGGGGCAGGAGTGCAGTATCGAGTGCATCACCCTGAATGATATGGCAGTTTTTCTCAACGTGGTTCCGTGCAACATTCTCCGCAAGCCCCGGAACGCACACGGGCAGTGCGTGAATCCCCCGCGACCTTCTCTGTCTTGTTAAGAACCGTTGCGATATTCTTCCGCTTCGAGACAACGGCCTCCGCTATCAGGATTTTATCGTGCTCACGCTCCCGGGGGACAAGAAGAACGGCAACGTTCCCGATGACCTCGAAATTGTCGGAGAGATATGGCAGCAGGTCGGCCGGGATCGTTCCCGTAAGCGGTTCTTTGAGGCCCATAGCTGCCGGATACGTACGCCGTCTCCTTGTATTTACCGGGTTCCTGTACCGGAGCGTCTCCGGTGCCGGGGCTGATCGCTCATGCCACCCATATCTTAATGAGGAAGCACCTCCAGTTCCTTCTCTATGGATCAGGTGCGGGCAGTTGAGCGCGTACTACGTGCATATGCAACGGTCGAAGGTGCCGGTGTCAGGCTGCACCGGGCATTCGGGTATTATGAGGTGCCACAATTCGATCCGTTCCTTATGCTCGACGATTTCCGATCAGATACGCCGGGGGAATACCTGGCCGGTTTTCCCCTGCACCCGCACCGGGGGATTGAGACCGTTACCTACATGCTTGAAGGGACGATCGACCATGAAGACAGCCTCGGGAATTCCGGCAGCATCAGTGCCGGGGATGTCCAGTGGATGACAGCGGGATCCGGGATCATCCACCAGGAGATGCCTAAGCCGGTCAACGGCCGCATGGGCGGGTTCCAGCTCTGGGTCAACCTTCCCCGGGCCGGCAAGATGATGAAGCCGCGGTACCAGGAGATAAAAAGTGAAAAAATCCCGGTGGTCTCCCCCCGGAAGGATGTCAATATCCGCGTGATCGCCGGCAGGGTGAACAAGACCACCGGGCCGGTACGGGATATCGTAGCGGACCCGGAATTTCTTGATATCTCCCTTGGCCCTGACACGTTTTTCACGCACCCGGTAAAACCCGGCCACGCTGCATTCGCGTATGTCATCGGCGGTGAAGGGACGTTTGATGAAAAAGAAGGCCACCGGATGAGTAACCAGGACCTGATCCTGTTCGGTGACGGGTCCTCCATCTGGGTACGGTCGTTTGGCTCCGGTATGCGTTTCCTCTTTCTCTGCGGAAAACCGATCCGGGAACCGGTTGCATGGCGCGGTTCCATTGTCATGAACACCCGCGAGGAACTGCGCACAGCGTACAAGGAATTTGCCAGCGGGAAAATTTATTAAAAAGAAGGCATGATCCTGTTTGTAAAGGTCCAGAATGCCGTCCCTTCCTCTGTTCTCTGAAGAACCGGATATTATTTTCTCCGCTGAAGCCATGCCCTACCGGCAGATAACCACGGTGACCGAGTACCGCTTCGATGATATCCGGCCCGGTGACCGGGTCCTTGATATCGGCGCCAATGTCGGCGGGTTCTGTATCCGGGCCGCGAGAAGGGGCGGCCGGGTAACCGCGGTCGAGCCGGTAGCCACGATCCCTCTCCTTGAAAATATCCGGGCAAACGGGGTGTCGGTACAGGTAATCGCAGGAGCACTCGGTAATGGGAAACCTGCGGAGATCTGCTGGGATGACTGCCGTGTCGTTTCCCCCACGTATTCCCTGAAGGACCTGATCCGCCTTGGCGGCGGCTGCGATTTTTTAAAATGCGATTGTGAGGGTGCGGAATGGCTCATCGATCCCCGCGAGTTAGAGAATGTCTGCCGTATCGAGATGGAGATCCACACTCCTCCCATCAGCGGACCGGTCAACCCGGCACTTCTTGATTATATCAGCCGTTATTACGATTTTGAGATCGAACGAAAGCCCTGCCACGATATCCTCGGTGTCATGGGTGTCCTTCACGCGGAACGGAAATAAAAGGCGCTCCCGGAATCTCCGGCACGCGGGCACAGGGTGCATTTCCTCTTCAGGAACATTCATACCCCGGACCGTTATACCCCACTCAGAGGTTGCAGGTCATGTGTGACGATATCAGTACCCAGAAAAACGTATATCTTGATCAGATCCTCGCAGAGCGCCGGTCTCACCGGATGTTCCGGCCTGAGTTTTGCAGCGAGGATGAGATCCGCCGCATCCTCCACGCCGGGCTCCTTGCCCCGTTTGCTGCGGCTGCCGTCGGGAATTCCCATGATTATTTCCGCCGTTTCTTTGTCATGCGCAAAGGATCGGAGAGCATGAACGCGGTTATTCCCCTCGTCATGCAGCAGATCCAGAAGATGGGTGCGGATCTTGAGGCGGGGATGCAGAAGGATCCGGCACTTCGTGAAAAGGCTGCAGGATTTGCACGTCGGCTTTCTATGTTCCGGGACAAAGGGATTGTTCCGGGGATCGGGACTGCCCCGTATTACATCGTGGTTGCCGAGCGCAGGGGATTTCCTCCGGTCGAACTGCAGTCGCTGGCGCATTGCCTTGAGAATATGTGGCTGAAAGCAACAGCCCTCGACCTGGGTTTCCAGCTCGTATCGGTAACCTCGCAAATGTCATCGGACCCGGCATTCTGCGCCATTCTCGGCATTCCGCCCGGGGAATGGGAACTGATGGGGTGTGCGGTCGGGTACCCGGCTGACGAGCTCTCTCCCTCGATACGCCCTCCCGTGGAGGACGTGAGCGTCTGGCTCCCGTAATCCTGCCTTTTTTTACAGAAGCCGTCTGTTTTATGTGTATTTCCGATCCAAACTAGCAGGATATCCGGAGTAATAGTATGGTTCAGCTCAGCGGAATGCAGGGATTGATCGCAGGTTATATCGCATCGCCCCAGGGACAGGAAACGATACGGAATTACCTGTCATCCCCTGAAGGGAAACAGACCATGGATACCTACCTGTCAACTCCCGAAGGACAGGAGATGGCTAAGCTCGTCCTCACCCGGGCACTGGAGGGAACGAACCTTCCCGCCGATGTCAGGGCGCAGGTCGTGGCAGCACTTGAGAAAAAGAAGAAACCGGTGCCGTAAAACCGGGATCGGGACAAGTATATTTTAATTTATTTTTAAAATTTTGTTCTGGGGAAACCTTCACGAACAAATGAGGAACGCACATACCGACTACAGTGGATAATCCGGAAATGATACCAAGGCCGGTACCCTGATAGTCTCCGTTATGATGAATCCCGCCACCCCCGACGGGCGCCCCCGCGGCGGACCAGCGAATTGTTTTTGAAAATGATCTCATCAACGGGTTCTGGAAATCTGTTTTGCCCCGCCGTGCCTCGGAAAGGTCCTGATGCGGGGCCCTCAAAATATTATGGATATCAAGCAACCGGTATTATTTGTCCCTCTTGTTTCTACGGACTATGAGTGGTTTTACCGGAACCTTGGCGATGGGGGGGATGGATTTGGTCGAATTTTGTAATTTGACAATCCTTTGATAAACTGGGGAGTGGAATCCTTAAAAACCGTTTACCCGTTTTCAGGTTCGGCAACGAACTCTTTCACAGAATGTGTTTTAGAAATGGATTTTCCCTGTTGGAATCGAGACGTGTTATCCCGACCGGTAGTCTCCTTTCGGGATAAGGATCTCGAACCGTGCTCCTTTTCTGTAATCCCCGGTCTCATGGATCGAGATTTTTGTAATCGACAGGATCTCCCGGATCAGGAAGAGGCCGAGACCGGAGTCCTTCCCGAAACCCTTGGCAAAGATCTTTTCCTTATCCTGCGGCGGTACACCAACGCCATTATCCTGACAGATGATCATGAGGCCATCTGCAGTTTCCTGCGTGGAAAACTCAATCGTTGTTACATGATCTCCATGCCGGAGTGCATTATCGATGAGATTGTAGAACACTTTCCTGATCATGGCATCAGCAAAGATTTCGGTATTTCCAAGACGCACATCCATATCGACACCCTGGAAATCCAGTTGTTCTGCTGCATGGTTGACAATGGATGCAACCGCGTGCCATGCAGGGGCCTGGGCACCAATCTCCTGGTAATCCTTCGTAAAAGTGATCTGGTCCTGGATTGACAGGGAGGTCAGCTCCAGTTTTTCCAGTACATCCTTGAGCCGCACATCCTCGGCATATTCCTTTGCAAGATCGATATCCACCATGAGGGCAAAAACACGGTTGGAGATATCGTGCCTTGTGATCTGGGAGAGGAGGTTGAGTTTCTGGTTTGCCGTTTCAAGGGCAGCCTCAACCTTCCTGCGCTCGGCAATATCAATTTCCAGGGCCGTGTTGACTTCCGATAATTCACGTGTCCGCTCTGCAACGCGGGTTTCCAGCGACTTTGTCAGATCCTCAAGGCTCTCCTGGGCAGTACGGCGTTCATTCACTTCCGTTTCGAGATTCGAATAATTCGTCCTGATCTCCCAGACAAGCAGGGCAACGATCGCCATCATCAGGATGAACACGGCCCTGTTCGGAAGGTCGGAGGGATCGGATCGTCCCACACCGGAGATAAGGCTGCCGAGGAAGATCCCGAACGTGATAAGCCATGCAGTAAAAAACGGGGCATAGCGGTGAGTAAGCCAGACCGACATTAAGAGGGGCATCAGGTACAGGATCCAGATGACAAATCCCAGCGGGAGAAAAACATCTGCCGCAAGGATCCCGATACCAAGGCAGATCATGGACAACAGGATCAGGTGTTCCCGCTCCTCTGGTGTTTTACCCAGATCAATCTCTGCCATTATCCATCTCCCTGCTCCTGACCAGTGGATAGTACGTCCGATGATAAGTACATTCCGGATTGTAACCGGGGCGGGGCCGCACTGGTGCACATGAGGCGGTGTGTCCCGGGTTCCATAAAAACGAGGTCTGTCGTGTCTTTATGAGTTCCCCGGCAGCATGATCTGGTACAGGGATCCCGCAAACCAGGAAAAATTGCGTAGCTTCATTCCCCGTCCGGAGATGGAAAGTCCCTGAATTTTATATTGGACGGATTACAAAAAGTATTTCCTTTATCAAATGATATTCAACGATAATGATCTCCATCCTGTATGTAGACGATGAGCCTGAGTTGCTTGGACTCTGCAAGATCTTCCTGGAACAGGGTGGAGAGTTCAGGGTCACTCCGGTAGCATCGGCACAGGAAAGTCTCGATCTTTTATCAACAACGAGTTATGACGCGATCATCTCCGACTATCAGATGCCGGATATCGATGGTCTTGAGTTTCTCAAACGTGTCCGGTCTCATGACGAGGATATCCCCTTTATCCTTTTTACCGGCCGGGGCCGGGAAGAAGTGGTCATTGAAGCGATCAATAACAAGGTGGATTTCTACCTGCAGAAAGGCGGAGATCCCAAAGCACAGTTTGCTGAGCTCGGTCATAAGGTCAAAAAAGCGGTTAAAAGCAGGGATGCAATCAATGCACTCCGGGCGGAAAACGAGAAGAACCGCGGTCTCATGGATCATGCCAGTGATGCAATTTTTATTGCCGACGCAGGAACCGGCATGCTCATTGACGCAAACCGAAAGGCCCAGCACCTGATCGGCAGGTCCCTTGATGAGATCAAAACAATGCACCAGACGGACCTTCATCCCCCGGATAAAAAAGATCTCTTTCCTGACGTTTTCCTGCAGCACGCCCGCGAGGGGACGGCCTTCCAGACAGAAATCAATGCCGGCCATGACGGGCGGCATATACCGGTCATTGCGAGTGCAACGATCATGGATCTCGGGGGACGGTGCTGTTTCATGGAGATCTTCCATGATATTTCTGACATCAAGATGGCGCAGGATGCCCTCCAGCTGGCAAACCGGAAGCTCAACCTCCTTGCCGAGATCACCCGTCACGATATCCGGAACAAGCTCACGGTCATGGGGGGGTATCTCGACCTTATCAGGGAGCGGCCTGCAGAGTCCCAGCACTCGATGTACGTCAGGAAGATGAAGGATACGGTCTCCATCATCGGTGAAAATATTGAATTTACCCGGCTGTACCAGAACCTCGGCATCGTTGCGCCGGCATGGCAGAACGTCTATGAAGCATTCTTTAATGCCTGCACGCACGTTGACATCCGAAAAATACGGGTCCAGTCTGATTCGGACGGGTTTGAGATCTATGCCGATCCTCTTCTTGAACGTGTCTTTTACAACCTTGTCGAGAATGCGATCCTCCACGGAAGCCGCGTATCCATGGTAAGGATATCTGCCCGGGAATCCCCGGAAGGTCTCATTCTCTCCCTTGAAGATGACGGAGTCGGTATTCCCATGCCCGATAAAGAACGGGTCTTCACAAAGGGGTTCGGGAAAAATACCGGTCTTGGCCTTTTCCTGGTCAAAGAAATTCTCTCGATAACCAATATCACAATCCAGGAGACCGGTGAATACCAGCACGGGGCACGGTTTGAGATGCATATACCAAAAGAGATGTACCGCATTGCCCGGGATTCCCATCGTGATCGTTGTCATATCCTGACCGATGATATGATGAAGGTCCAGGTTCCCCATTAATATCCGGTCAGAACAGGGAATGCAGGCCGGCCTGCAGAAGCGGTTTTACGAGCCGGAGGACCGAAGGATTCAGCATCAGCCGCTTTATGAGAGCGCCAGGACGATCCATATCCCCGTGCTCTTCGATAGTACCAAGGATTGAAGGCGTGTTAAGCGCTTTCAGGAGCGCATCGATATCGTCTGCCGACATCTTCTGTCGCATCTCGAACAGCCGGTACCCGAGATCCAGTTCGCGCCCGAAATCCACCTGCCAGCGGCGTTCGTAGCCGGCCAGGGTTGCATCGTCGTACATTCCCTTTTCATTCGCCTCTGCGGCAATGGCCGCAGCATGCCGGGCAGAACGGACGCCGGTATAGATGCCCCCGCCGGATGTCGGCTTTGGAAAACCTGCAGCATCGCCGACAAACAGGGTCCGGTTTTTATAGGTCTGTTTCATTGTGCCCAGCGGGAGCGTGCCGGTAACAACCTGGGCCCTGCTGGTTCCGAATTTTTTCACAAAGGTGTTAAACCGGTCCATCACCTGCGTACGGCCGCACATGCCCACCCGGATACGGCCCGGGCCGGTTGGGATCGACCAGCCGAAAAATTCCGGTGAAGCATCCGGATAAATACGGACATACTGCGGATCGCAATCGCCCGGCATGTCGGCCTGGATGCCGGCAAGGTATGTCTTCGCCCGTTCCATGCCATAGAGGCGTGCGATGGCACTCCTGGGGCCGTCGGCGGCAATGAGGATGTCAAAGCCGATCTCCTCTTTCCCGTTTACGCCCCGGGTAAAAACGCTCCTTTTCTTAACATCGTACACCGCGGTCTTTAACCGGAATTCAGCGCCCGCATTCGCTGCAGCTTCCGCCATCTCACGGTCTAGGGTCCCGCGGTCCACGACAAAAGCCTTCGTCTTCTTTGCATCGATGAGCAATTCGCTGCCTGCACCGGATATCACCCGGGCACCCGTTATTTTATTGAGAACCGAGTTCTCCGATGTGATCCTGCATTCATCGAATGCGGCCGTGGAGAGAAGTCCTGCACACTGGACGGGATACCCGATTGTCCCGTGCTCCTCGATGCAGAGCACAGAAAGCCCGAGCGATGCACATTCCCGTGCTGCCGCACTGCCGGCAGGGCCCGCCCCCACAACGATGACTTCGTAGTTCATGTCCGTAAAGAATTACCGAACCGTATATTCCGAAACATTGTTCCTGTCATGAGCTTGTATCCCCGGAAAAATTGCCAGCATGCAGCTTCAGTCGGCAGTTTCGCTCCTTGTCGTGAATCCCAGGATGATCGAGAAGAGGCCGAATACCAGTGCAAACGTCCCGACAACGGAAAGGAAAAGGTACTTCTCGAAACTGGGGAAGTAATAGAACAACGCCCCGAGTGCGATGATGGCGGTGATGATCATGCCGGGGATCAGGATATATTTTGTTCTCGGGTGTTCGAGGGCGATGGTGATATCGGAAAAGCCGTTGATAATTGCAACAGCGGCAATCGTTAAGATAACCATGACTGCAACAAATCCCGCGACCAGGACCGAGATCACTCCTACCACGAGCAGTGCGGCGGAAAGGCCGAACCAGAGCATCGACTCGTCCCCGCGTGCGGTGATGGCAAGGAACAGGAACAATGCCATGGCGAGCGCAATCAGGAACCAGAAAAGGCCATAAAACCCGATGGTTACTTCCGCCGGGATAATGAGGGCTAATAACCCGAAGATTACTCCCATGATACCCCGTACCAGGCATGATGTTTTTGAATCCAGCATATTACCACATGTCCGAATGACAAGCTAACTGTTATCTGCTGATCTTTGTTTGTGTTCCCAACGATAAATGCCTGCTGTTAAAAGGCGGGATTTTTATTCAATACGCCGTATGCAGGTGTCTGCAAGTCCTCACGTATGAATACGTTCAGGGCAGGGCAGAAGAAACACGCAGGGAACTGTGGTGTTCCATGAGGACACCTGATGGAAAGGAATAGTAAATATACCCGTGTTGTTTATTCTACACTGGTGAGACTGTAATGACAGATTCTGATTCTACGATAAATTCCATGACTGTTGATGCACAACTCTTTCCCTGGTGGCTATTCCTCCTCTGGGGGCTCCTGACGCTCATTATCGGTCTTTCGTTCCTGATTACCCCGGGCGTGACGATGGAGCTTTTCGTCACCTTCCTTGGGGCATACTGGCTTGTAGGGGGGCTGTTCATGATCGGGGGTCTTTTTATTGACCGGACGAACATGGGGCTGAAGATCCTTCTTGCCGTCATCAACATCATCGCGGGAGCCCTTATCCTGATGTACCCGCTCTATTCCACCGTGTTCGTCTTTGCGTTCCTCGTCCTCTTCCTCGGGTTCTGGGCCATCTTCATCGGTGCTGTCCACCTGTTCCACGGGTTTACCAGAAAGGACTTGGGAAACGGCGTGCTTGGGGCGATCAGCATCGTCTTTGGCATCCTGCTTCTTACCCATACGTTTGTCGCTGTGGCCCTGTTGCCGTTCGTTGCCGGGGGGTTCTGCATCGTCTCCGGGCTGACAACGGTGTACATTGCGGTTGTGGCAAAGAAAGTGGCCGAAGCATCGGCTGCGTAAATTTTTAAAGTACAAAAATGTGTGCTCAATCGAAATCATTTTGTGGGACCTGACGTTTCCGGGGCTTCGCCCCGCCGCTGAGGCGCCCCCGGTTGTGATAGTGCGAGATTACCCGTGCAAAAAAAAAAGCAGGGGATTTCTGTTCGGGCATTTCCCCGGCATCATATGCACCCCCGCCCCGCCCGGGAACCGGTCTGGCGTAAGGGGGGGCAATCATAAATCTTGAAACATGTTTTTTTATGAAAATTGGCCTCTTCAGGAATTGCTGATGAGGGTTGAGACCCCCATACCCAAAAAAATGATAACCGCCGCCGCCCCTGAAGGGGCGCCTATGCGCTGGATCAAGACGGTTGAAATAATTATTTGCCGATTTTCATGGTGTGGGTGTGAACCGAATCGGTTCATGCTTATTTCATCAGATCAAAAAAACAGAGAAAAATTGTGAGACCTCAGGGCATCCGGTACCCGAGACTCTTGACAAGCGTGATCAGTTCCAGGACCTGCTCTTCCTGGTTTTTGGTAAGTTTACGCCCTTTCTGGATGAGCCTGCCGAGCCGGACGATATGCATACGCTGTTCCGGCTCGAGCGCATCGCAATGATGCGACCATTTGAGTAGGTTGAGCCATGCCGTGCGGTCAAACACGATATTCTGCCCGGACCCGTATGCTTCGTCATTGTCGTTCGTCTCATCCTCATCACCGGTATCTGCGGAATGCCCGTTGTCCTCAAAAAAACTGTCATGGTCTGCAGAGTGACTAGGAATTGAATCCGGCAGCACATCCTGGACCGGTTCGGTGTTGGATTCCTGGACAATCGATACCCGGGGGGTGTCATTCTGGTTTTCCCCGTCCTTTTCATCGTCTTCGTACAGATCCTCAACGCTTTTAATCTGTGAACTTATGGGTTCGTGTTCCTTCACCGGATCGATTGCAACCATCGAGCGGGGGAGCGGACGGACCTGGGACGGGATGTTGGGGACTTTGACAATAAGCGACCGCTTTTTGATGATTTCCGCTTCCTTTCTCACGCCGGGATAGGATGCGGGTACAGGTCGTGGTATGTTTTTCGTTGCCTCCATAAGCCGGTCATGATGCATCATGGAGTCTTCCCCTTCATCGACAAGCGCACCCCGGGCCTGGTCGATCTCGGCCGTCAGGTCCGCTGCAGCCTTTTCAGCCTCGGCCTTTTCCCGGTGCAAGGCTGACACCTGTTCTTCAAGGGAACGGGCCTGCCTCTTAGTATCTTCATGCATCCGGCGCTCGGCCGTCAGGTCCGCTGCAGCCTTTTCAGCCTCGGCTTTGTCGTGGTGAAGAGCCGACACCTGCTCTTCAAGGGAACGGACCTGCCTCTTAGTATCTTCATGCATCCGGCGCTCGGCCGTCAGGTCCGCTGCAGCCTTTTCAGCCTCGGTTTTGTCATGGTGAAGAGCCGACACCTGTTCTTCAAGAGACCGGGCCTGCCTCTTAGTATCTTCATGCATCCGGCGCTCGGCACTCAGATCGGCATGCAGGTTTCTGGTTTCCGATACCAGCTGTTCAAGGTCCTGCTCCATGTGCTGCTGCCGGGACAGTGCATCCCTGAACTGGTCTTCCGCCTCCTGCCTGCGGAGAGTTTCCTGTTCAAGATGTGTTTTTGCCTGGTCCAGTTCACCGGCGATTGAAGTAAGTCTCTGCTTTTCTTCCGACAGATTCGCAGACGTACCCTCAAGCGCCTGGCTGATCTGCTGAATCTTTTCATCGGCAAGATTCAGTTTACCTTCAAGTTCCGTTCTCGCAGATACAGCGGATTCAAGATCCCGTTTCATCTGCTCAAGTATTGACGTATGCGATGAAAGTGCAGTCCGGGTTTCCTCGTGGGCTGTGCGGAGATCCCCAAGTTCCTGGTCACGCTCCAGGATGAGGACTTTCATCCGTTCTTTGTTTTCGCCAGCCCGTCCCTTTTCCAGTTCCAGTTCGGCCGTTAATGCATGCAGTGACCCGGAAAGAGACTCGGCCAGTGCCTCAGCTTTCTCCTTTTCTTCATAAACCCGCATGAGGTCTTCTTTCTGGGAGGCAATTTTTATTTTGTCAGCCTCGAGGGCGGCACTCGTCTCCTCAAGATGGCTGGAAACCGACGCCAGTTCTTCCTCCGCAGCCTTCCGGACGGCACGGACCGTTGCAATTTCCTCATTCAGGTTTGCAATTGACCGTTCCTTCTCTTCAAGCTGGGACTTTGCAGTATCTAGCCATCCCTGCAGGTTTTGTCGTTCATCGGTTGTTGCCTGGAGGGTTGCTTCAGTCTGTGCTTTTGCTACCGTGAGCGTATTGAGACTCTCTTCGGTCTGCCGGAGCCGGACATTCCCTGATTCCAGTTCTTCCCTGAGCCGGGTTATCTCAGTAGCAGATTCTTCCTTTAGCTGGGAAATCACGGTTGCAGATTCTTCCCTGAGCCGGGCCAGTGCGGCAGCCTGCTCTTTGGCAGTATTTTTCAGGTCGTTGATTATTCCCGTAAGGTCCTGTTCGGACTGGTTTTTTGCCTGCAGAACGGCATTGAGCTCGTTCTCAGCTTCCTCGGCCCGGTTCTTTTCTGTCCCGAACGTGATCTTCAGCTGCTCATATTCCGTAGTGAGGGCGCTGAGCGCCTTCTCTGCCTCTTCTTTTAACGTGACCGTTGTGGAGAGTTCGGTCTCGGTTTCCTTCCGCAGGCCGGATTCTTTGAGCAGTTCCCCGTTTGCATGCTCAAGGGCAGGTTTTACCGTATCGAGCTCGGAGGACTGGTCTGTTACCTGCCATTGTAGCTGGTCGATGGTAGCCTGGTGAACTGCCTGTGATTCGTCCTTCTCCTTTAAAACCCGCTGGATCTCGCTCTGGGCTTCTGCAAGAGAGGTTTTTTCCGTGGAGAGATCCTGGGACAACCGGTCGATAGTTGCGATTTTTTCCCTGACGGTCTCTTCCCTGTCAGAAAGCTGGACGGTCAGATCGTTGAGTTTTTGCTCTTTTGATTTCAGGTTCTCGTTGATGATGCTAATAACCTTGATGTTTTCATGGACCGTCTCTTCCAGTCTTCGTATTGTGGTGCCAAGGTTCTCCTTATCGTCCTTAGCCCGGGTCAGGTCCGTGGATTTATTGACCGCGATCTCAAAGGAGGAGAGGAGGAATTCTAGGAGCTTGCGGCGGTCGGCAGTGACAACAAATACCTGATCGTCATGCTTGATCTTGAATTGCGTCTTGATCTGCTCGGGCGTCTGGCGTTCGACCGGAGTGGTGAGCATGCCTTCAATCAGCGAGAGGAGGTAAGGAGGATCGAACGGATGCGCGATAAAATTGTCCGCATTGCAGTCGAGAACACGAAGAAGGTCACCCAGATCGGACGCACCGGAGATGATGAGCACCGGGATGTTCCAGAGATAATCGTCCGATTTTATCTGCCTGCATACCTCAAAGGCATCTGCATCAGGTACGGTTGTATCGCACATGAGCAGGTTGGGTTTTCCGTTCCGGAGTGTCTCAAGAAGGTGGGTACCTTCGGAAAAAAGGGTAACATAGTATCCTTCGTCCCTGAGTTGGTTTTCCAGCTGGGTGGACAACGGGGAATTCGCACTTAAAATGAAAATGTCTATGACAGGTTCATTTCCATCTGACAGGGAAGCATTCATCTCAATCTCTCGCAATGGCTAAGATTATCCTCTATTATATGCCTGATAATATGATCTTGTATACTCTTTTAAAGCACTTCTGGTCGGGCGGGATATTCCGGCGCCTTTTTGCGCTGGAAAACAGGGAAAAACATGACCAGAGCGGGAGATTTTTTTATTCACAGCCGGGACAGGTGCGGCTGCTCCGTCGATCCTGATGGTACGGGCGGGCCAGGCGGGCTACCTGCGCCCTTTCTCGACCCACCAGTCGATCAGGGTCCGTGAGATACTCAGTTTTTCCGGGATCCGGGGGAGATGTTCCCGGTCGAACCAGAATGCAGATTCGATCTCGCTTGAGTCAACCACCAGATCCCCGCCGGCATAATCCGCGATGAACCCGAGCATGAGCGAGTCCGGGAATGGCCAGGGTTCACTGCCGAAATAATGGATATTTTTTACCGAGATCCCAGTCTCTTCCTTTACCTCGCGAACGAGGGCTTCCTCAAGATTCTCACCGGGTTCCACGAATCCTGCGACAAGACCGAACATCCCGGGGGGGAACCCCGGCGAACGGGCGAGCAGGACCCGGTTGTCCCGCTGGACGAGGACAATGATTGCAGGGGAGAGCCGGGGATAGGCGATAAGACCACAGGCAGGGCACTGCTTCGCCCGCTCGGCCTTCAGTGGGCGCGTCTCTTTTCCGCACCTGCCGCAAAAACGGGTCTTACGGTCAGAGTCGATCATCCTCGCCGCGAAAGCTGCAATGGCAAGTTCGTCATGCGGGATCATGACAAAAAGGTCACGGATACGCACAAACTGCCAGTCCCCGGGGACCGGTGATTCAGGTCCCAGTACCCCGGCATAACAGGGAAAAGCACCACGGTGGCCGAGATAGATATGATCGTCCAGGGAAATTTTTTCCCGGTCCGGGCTGCCAAGGATTACTGTTGCTGGTTTCGGGCCCTGCCTGAGTACAACTTCCTCACCCAGTACATAGACCCACCATGCAGTGCGCCGTACCTTTTCCGGTTCCGGCCAGGTGGACCGGAGCGAGGACAGAGAGAATTTTCCCGTGTGAGCCATGACCAAGTGCCTCCAAAGTACTGTTCCGGTTGGTATGCAGAGTTAAAAAAACGCTTATGTGCAGGATAATTATCCGTGTCATGAGGGAGGCATTGTGCCTTTTTCCGGGAGTGCAGATGGGCGGGCAAAGGCTATGGGCAACCGGGATACCTGCAGGTTTTTTTCATGCACCCGTCCGGGCATTTTTAAAAAAGATTAATGGAGATTCTGACGGCTGAATCCTATAAAAGCAAAAAGATATACCTGATCGCATGACAGGCTATTTTAATGATATCAATCCTGTACGTGGATGATGAACCGGGCCTGCTCGAACTCTGCCGGATCTTTCTTGAGCAGACCGGGGAATTCAGGGTTGATACGGTAGAATCGGCAGAGGAAGCACTCGTACAGCTGAAGACAACACCGTACGATGCAGTCATCTCCGATTTCCAGATGCCGGTGATGGACGGGATCAGCCTGTTAAAATCAATCCGCCAGCAGAGCGGGGACATACCCTTTATCCTCTTCACCGGCAGGGGCCGCGAGGAAGTGGTCATCGAAGCCATAAACAACGGGGCCGATTTTTACCTCCAGAAGGGCGGCGATCCCAAATCCCAGTTTGTGGAACTGATGCACAAGGTCCGGCAGGCGGTCGGTAAACGGCAGGTAAAACGGGATCTCCATGAGTCGGAGAAACGACTGACCGATATCATTAATTTTCTTCCGGATGCGACATTTGCCATTGACCGTTCCGGGAAGGTCATTGCATGGAACCGGGCGATTGAGGAGATTACCGGGATACCCGCTGCCGAAATGCTCGGGAAGGGAGACCATGAGTACGCGATCCCGTTCTATGGTCACCGCCGGCCGGTCCTGATTGACCTGATTTTTGAGCCGGATGAACTGATCCAGAAGAACTATGCAGACATCCGTCGCGAGAACAAGATCCTGATCGCAGAGTCCGACCTTCCCCGCCCGCAGGGAAAGCAGCTGATCATCCGGGGAAAAGCAAGCCCCCTCTATGACCCCCGGGGGAATCTTACGGGAGCCATCGAGACTATCCGGGATATTACCGCCCGGAAAATGAGAGAGGACGAGCTCCGGGCGGCCTATGAGCAGGTATCGGCTGCGGAAGAGGAACTGCGTGACCAGTACAACCGGCTGAGCGAGAACGAACAGGTCCTGAGGGACAGCGAGGAAAAATACCGGACCCTTGTGGAGAACAGCCGGGACGTCATTTACATCTACCGGGGCGATCACTTCCTGCACATGAACAAACGGGGGTCTGAGGTGACCGGCTATACCCATGAAGGACTTATGCAGATGAAGGTCTGGGATTTCCTCCACCCGGATGACTTAAAAAGGGTGTTCGCAGCGGGAAAGGCACGAATACAAGGTGCGGATATTCCAACCGGGTATACTGCCAGGATCCTCACAAAATCCGGCAAAGCCATCCCCATGGAACTGGTTGCCGTGATGATCATGTACCAGGGTGAACCGGCCATCATGGGAATTGCGCGTGACGTGACGGAGCGGGACCGGTTGATCAGCGGGATGGCAAGGATTACCAAAACCCTCACCATCATCAACCGGATTATCCAGATTGCAGGCAGGAAACGGAACGTGAACGAACTCCTGGATACCGCACTCTCCTCGATCAGGGACTGCCTCGCGTTTGATAGCGGGGCGGTCTACCTCATTGATGAAGGAACCGGGCGGGCCCGTATTGTTTCCTCGCACAACCTGCCTCCGGAATTTATCCGGGACGTGGATAACCTGGATATCCATAAGCCCCCCTATGACTCGGTATTTGTTTCCGGAATTCCGGTGATAAAAGAACATTATGATACGATCGATCCGGAACGGGCAGCGAAAGCCGGGGCGAAATCTGTTGCGAGCATCCCCATCGTGGCAGAGGACCGGGTGATTGGTGCGCTGAATGTCGCAAGTTCAGAACGATCCGATATTCCCCCCGAGGAACGCGAAGTACTGTCTGCAATAGGAACGGAACTGGGCAATGCCATCCTGCGGATGAACGCCGAGACTGCACTGCAGGAGAGCGAAGCAAAGTACCGCTCAATGATCGACAACCTGCAGGACATGCTCTACCGCACGGATATGGATGGCAGGATCACCATGGTCAGTCCCGCTGGTGCAAAACGGGCCGGGTTTGGTTCAGCGGAAGAGATGATTGGACTTGACCTGGCCCAGGTATTGTACGCCGATCCGCATGAGAGGAAGCGGTTCCTTACGATCCTTGCAAAGAAGGGATCGGTCAATGAATACCCGCTCATTCTCAAGGACCGGAACGGGGAGCGGTACCATGTTACGGCAAGCAGCCATTATTTTTCCGATCCGGGCGGCCACGTGATCGGCGTTGAGGGGATCATTCACGATGTGACGCACCTCAGGCAGGCGGAAGATGCACTCAAGGAGGCCAACAGGAAACTGAACCTGCTCAACAGCATCACCCGCCATGATGTGGCAAACCAGCTCACGGTTCTCCAGGGGTACACCCAGCTGGCACTGGTGAAGAAACCCGATTTGGTGATCACTGATTTCCTGCAGAAGATCGATTCTGTGACAACCACGATCGGGCGGCAGATCGAGTTCTCAAAGGAATACCAGGAACTCGGGGTGCATGATCCGGGCTGGTACTGTCTGGATGATATTTTTGCACGAACCAAACCTAAGGAGATCCTGTTTTCCAGTTCATGCTCCGGTGCAGAGATCTTTGCGGATCCGATGCTTGAAAAGGTGTTTGCCAACCTTTTTGGCAACTCGGTCATGCACGGGGAGCATGTATCCCGGATTACCGTCCGCTGTGAACCAGCCGGCGATGACCTGGGGATTACCGTTGAGGACAATGGGGTGGGGATCCCTCTTGACCTGAAGCAGAAGATATTCAAGAAGGGCTTTGGGAAGAATACCGGCTTTGGCCTCTTTCTGGCCAGGGAGATCCTTGCGATCACCGGCATCTCTATCCACGAGACCGGCAGACATGGCAGCGGTGCCCGTTTTGAGATCACGGTTCCGAAGAGCGGGTTCAGGTTCTTTCAGGATGACGGGGACCGGGATGCATGGACCGGGAGGGATCTGCCCCCGGGCCTTCAGGGAACATAACGCAGAAGGAACATGGGCTGATCCCGGTTATGGAGATTATTGATATCGGACAAGAGCAAAGGTTCAGGAGATACGAATGGGCTACACGATCACGCTGATTTCAACTGAGGAACGGGAACTCCTCATGGAGGAGCACCTGCCGAAGGTCCGGTACGAGATCAAGTCCGACCTGTACGGCTGCTGCATCAAGCTGATGACAGACGACCATGCGACAAAGGATACGTGGGGCGATAGTTTCTACTTCATCTCCCAGAATATCCGGTCGCACGGGAGGCTCCTTGTTTTTAAAAACGAGAACTATGCACCCGACACGGTCCTGTTCGACCCCCTTTCCCGGACCGCGTTCCTCTTCAACTTCACCTACTATGGCTGGATCAAGTCCCTCGCGCTCAGTCTGGCCGGGGACATCCTTGAAGATCACCACGGGATCTTTTCCGTTCATGGTGCCTGCGTGGATATCAAAGGAAGCGGGCTCTGTATCATCGGTGCGCCAAAGGCCGGGAAGACAACGCAGACCTACGGCCTGTTACAGGACCCGCAGACCCGGATCGTTGCCGACGACTGGTTCTTCTCGCGGGATTACGGCATCGATATCCTTGCATACAGTTCCGAGAAGAACTTCTATATCGGTGATGACCTCGGGACGATCTGGAAGCAGTTCGGCGGGCTGGTGCCGGACGGTGCTTACGATCACAACGGGCGGGCAGTCGCGGATATCCGGTGGGTGATCGGCAAAGGTAGGATCCTGCCAATGACAACCCTGAAGACGATCATTGTCCTGAAACGGGACCCGGCTGACTGCACCATTTCACGGACGCTCGACCCCGATACCGGGCTGAAACTCTTTGTTGAGAATAACTATTTCAACCCCCACATCCTCGTCAAGAACCCCTCCAAGACACGGCTGCGGAACCGGTATGTCTCGGAACTGCTGAACCGGGCCACCGTGTACCAGGTTAATACAACCGGTACGCCCCAGGAAACCCAGCAGATGATCCGGTCGCTGGTTGGGATCCCGCAGAGCGGGTAAGAGAAAAAGAGTCGGATAGAATCGTACCTTTTTTCCGACCGCCCCTTCCCACCCCCAGCCCATTCTCCTGCCACCACCGGCCCGGCCAAAGTACACCGCCCGACCCCCCACAACAATTTTCCCCATCCGAAATTCCAGAAAACCGGAAGTTGTCGTCGTAATTATCGTTTTTTTTCCAGGATAATCCAATAAAACGGTTGAGTGAATGCAGGGGGTCGGGCGGTGTACTTTGGTAAAAAGTGGGATCATAAAATGGGAAAAACAACGAAAAAACGGGGAGGGTATCCGGGGGACGCGGAATCCTGTGGATTAATAGTACACCGCCCGACCCCCCCTTAAAGAGAGAGACCCCCTGAATATTTTTCTGACCGTTACTGGCCACCCGCTTCCTCATTCCTTTTCCGGTGCAGCAGCCAGAGCAGCGCAATAAGAAAAACCGGATATAGTATATCCATGTACATGACCGGTCCGGCATTGTTCGGCGCATAATTCCCGTTCACGACCATCTCGTACACGTGCCCGAGGCCGGCACTGACAGAGAATATGCCGGCGCCGATCACGGTTGCTGTCCAGAACCCGGTATCCCTGAACTTCAGGCAGAGCAGCGAAACAATGCCCATCGCCGCGTCCCACATGCCGACCTCGCGCTGGAACGGGCTCCCTGTAGGCCAGCCGATCGATTGCGCGACCTGGTCCGCAAGCAGGAGATGTCCCATGCCGGCATATACATAGCCAAGCCCAAGGCCTATACCAATTTGCCACATCAGGAAAATTTCAAGGGCCTGGGATCCGTGGTGGTTTTTCATACGGATATGAACCACTGCGACAACCGCTGCAAGGAGCGGGAAGAAAAACGGCCAGACCAGTTCGAAGATGCTCATGGGTGATGGTAGGGAGTGCCGGATAAAAAAAGGAAGGGCCGGGCCGTTTTCACTTTTTCTCAAAGGCTCTGCCGTGCCGCTCAGGTCGCATCCTGCTCGTCAAAGAAGGTCTCGGGATAGTCGGGGGTCTTGAGATGCACGTCAGCACAGGGGTTGTCGCCAATCTCGAACGGGTTGATCATGATTCCCAGTTTCTTCTTAAATTCCGGATCCCGGTCACAGGATTGGACGCACGTTATTTTAGAAAGACCGGAGTAACCTTTTTTGTGGTTTTTTTAAACGCATGAATGATTTCCGGATGAAAAAAAGGAACAGGTACCTGCAACAGGCCGTTATCCGGGTTCCGGGCCGGGTTCCGCATCCAGCGTGGTCTGGACGGACTCTTTGCTTTTTTTGATCTCCGGCTGGCTCTTTGCGGTCCCCCATTCCGGCTCATCGAGCAGGGGATCCGGTCTTCCCACCAGAACCCGGTCTTCGGGCGTGTCAAAGTCGTCAGCCCGCAAAGGAAGGTCCACCGCATATTCCATGAGATCGTCTTTGCCGGGAAACAGCACTGCTTCTGCGGTCTCCAGCTCCTCGCGGGTCGGCTTCAGCACCACGGCGAAAGGCCGGTCCTGGTCCTCGCTGTCGATCCACCGGGGTTTTTCCAGATAGGTCATCTGCATTTTTTTGTGGGGCGGGGGTGCGGATAAGGATTACGGGGTACCTGGCGGGGGCACGGGATCCTGGAACCGGTTTTCCGATAACCGTCCGGTCAAGAGAATAAAAATCAAGGGGGGATTAAGACCGGATCCCGGTTGGAAAAAAACGGGAGAAAACCTCTTTTTTTCCGGATACGCATAATCCCTCCAACCAGAGCCACCTGGTACATTATTTCCCGCCAGGCTTCGCGAGGTTATTCCGGAACGTGATGAGATTATCGCAGAACTCCCCGAGATACTCGTCCATGGAGAGGCTCCCTTCCTCAAAAACACAGTCGCCCTCCTCGATGACCCTGTCGATCATATCCCTGCTTGGCAGGATCATGTCGAACGGCACGCCGGCCTCTTCGGATCCCCGGATAAGCGCCTGCCGGAAAAGTCCGATGCAATAGGCAATGCGGTACTTGTAGATGTGACGCGTCTTTTCCAGGTAACCGGCCACACGGCCGGTCTCGATCCGGAGAAAGTCGTCCAGGACTTTTTTGTCCCTGCATTTCCCCAGCATGTAGTGGTAGTGGGCATACGGGTACATCTCCTCAAGCTCGGCCGGGACGATCCCGCAGGTGCCGAAGATGACGATATGGTATTGTTCCGGCTTCAGCACCTGCCCGATAACCGACCGGATCAGCTGGTGGCTGGGGCTGGCACTGTAGGGTTTCCGTACCGCACAGGGCATGAAGACCGCGATATCCCGGGGCTCCACATTATACTCATCGATGATGTACCGGTACGATTTCTCGAACTCCGGCAGGTAAAACGGGGGATCGGTCAGCAGCGGATCCTTCCCGTCCGCTGCTCCCGTTTCCTTGTGATCGCCCATGATTGTTCCTGATAAGATAGTCCCCGGAATATCAAGAAGGGATCGTACCAATCCCGCATGACGGACCCCCGCCGGAAGATAAAAACAATAAATTCTTTAATATAATGCACAAATGCTCCTTAAAAAGGTGAAATATGGTACTTTTTGAATTATTTCTCTGGTCGGTAATAATCGTCGCGGCCTTGTTCGTGATCTGGTTCTTTTTTGCCGGGTTTGCGCTCGTACGTGACGATAATGTTGGTATCGTGACCAAGAACATGTTCGGAACAACGCTCCCGCAGGGACAGATCATTGCAACGAAAGGCGAGGTCGGGGTCCAGGCCGACATCCTGATGCCCGGGCTCTACTGGAGGGTCCCGATCATCTGGAAGATCGAAAAGGGGCCCGTAACCAAGATCAAGCCGGGATCCCTCGGCGTTGTCGAGTCGATTGAAGGCAGGCCGATCCCGACCGGCCGATTACTGGCCGACGAGGTTTCCTGCAACTCATTCCAGGACGCGAAAGCATTCCTCGATAATGGCGGGTGCAAAGGTCCGCAGGTGGACACCCTCCGCCCCGGTACCTACCGTATCAACACGAAAGTGTTCAGGATCCAGGAAGTCCCGGCAACCGAGGTCGGCAGGGAGCAGGTCGGGGTGGCAATAGCGCTCGACGGCATCCCCCTGCCCAGCGGATTTAACGTTGCACCGGAACCCGCCGGCGATCACAAGCATTTCCAGGACGGGCAGGCATTCATCCGGAACCAGGGATACCGTGGCCCGCAGCTGGAGACGCTCCAGCCGGGGGAGTATTATATCAACCCGCTCCTGTTTGACGTGGCCATGTCGGACGTTGCTATCGTACCTCCGGGATATGTCGCGGTCATCATTTCCAGTGTCGGGATGGAACTCGAAAAACCCTCGAACGAGGCTCCTCCCGTGAGCGAGATGCCAACCCTTGGCCATCCCACGCATGAAGCCGCCGAGACTCCCCTCATCACGAGCAAGAGCGAGCGGGGTATCCTGATGGACCCGGTAGCACCGGGTAAGTACAACCTGAACCGTATCGCGTACCGTGCGGAGTTCGTACCAACCAGTGCGATCACCATTGACTGGGGGGAGAAGAATGTCGTGCGCGAGACAAGGACCACCTACATCTCGGGAAAATCGGATTCCGGAGAGAGCGCGAAAGTCTCCGAGTTCTTTGCCTACAGCCAGCTGAAGTTCACCTCAAAAGACGGTTTCCAGCTGGAGGTCGAGGTCCGGCTCATCATCCGCATCCCGCCTGTGAATGCGCCGTACGTGATCGCACGGTTCGGGACCGTCACCAACCTGATCGAACAGGTTGCCCACCCCCTCATCGACTCGTCATTCAGGAACGAGGCCGGCGACCGGGCGGCAATGGACTTTGTCCACAGCCGGTCGGTTATCCAGATGGCTGCCCTCGAGAAAGTCAGGAAGGAGTTCACCAGTTACCATGTTGAAGTACAGGGCCTGCTGATTGCTTACATCAAGGTCGACGAGAAACTGCTGGAGACCCAGACAAGAAAGGAGATCGCGGTCCAGCAGCAGCAGCAGTACGAACAGGAAGCAAAGGCACAGGAACAGCGGATTGCCGTTGCCGAGAAGACGGCCCGGGCCGACAAGCAGGTGGACGTCATCACGGCAAAACTCTCCATCGATATCGCGACCGACAAGGCACAGGCCATGAGAAAAGAGGCCGAAGGTATCCGTGACGCAACCAAGACCAAGGCTGACGGGCTGTCCTACGAAGCGCAGAAGGTCGGGGAAGGTACCGCAGCGGCGTACAAGGCCCAGACCGATGTGCTCGGGCCGGAGCGTATCGCAGCTATCAAACTGATCCAGGAAGTTGCGGCAGGAAATGTGACGATCACACCCAACGTGCTTGTTTCCAGCGGGGAGACCAACGGGGGCAGCAACCTGATCAACGCGATCCTTGCCACCTGGTTAACCAAAGAGACCCCTCAGAAAGCTGAAATTAAGAAATAATTTTTTTTACATCCCCGGCAGCCGTTGAAAACGGAGCTATAAAACCACACCGGGGAATTTTCCTTTATCCCGGTGGCCCGAACCGGTACGCTCCTTTCGGGATATGGATCTCAAACCGGGTCCCGTGACCGGCAATCCCGGTCTCCCTGATGGATATGCCGGTGATCGAAAGGATCTCCCGCACAAGGAACAGGCCGAGACCGGTATCTTTCCCGTAACCCCGATCGAAGATCATGTGTTTTTCTTCCTGAGGAATACCAGCACCATTGTCCTCAATAAAGAGAATCAGCCCGTCGGGTTTTTCCCGGTACCATACGCTGACCTCCGAGGCACCTGAACCATGCCGGATGACATTTTCCATGAGGTTGTAAAAAACCTTCTCAAGAAGCGGATCTGCATACACGTCCAGGTTCCCGGTCTCAAGGTTATGAGAGATCGGTAAAAAGTCCAGGTGGGATATGGCAAAGAGAAATGTCTGGCTGACGTTCTGCCAGCGGGGGGGACGGATCCCCATATCCTGGTAGTTCCTCGCAAAATTCAGCGAACTGGTGATTTTCTGGATCAGGACCGCTTGCTTGTCAAGGAAGGATGAGATCTTCTGATCCGGCTGAAGCTGTTTTATCAGGAGGTGATACGCAGATATGGAGAATACGGCGCTCTGGATATCCTGGAATGTGACGCTGTTCAGCAGGTTCATTTTTTTCCGGGCCTGTTCGAGGGATGTGGCTGCCCGGCGGACCTCGGTGATATCCCTTACTATCGCAAGAATTCGGCATTCAGATTTTCCATCGCTGTTCACCAGTTCAATCTTCCGGAGCCGGACCTCCACCGGGAATTCAACGCCGTCCTTTCGCTTCATCACCCACTCGAAGTCCAGGGATCCCCCCTTCAATGTAAGTTCCATTTTTTCCATAACCATGGCAGTAGTATATCCCTCCCCACTGGAGACTTCAGGAGGGACGTGCATAATTTCCTCGCGGGTAAATCCAAGATTGCGGGCAACATTTTCATTCACGTCGATGATATGGCCATCGGCATGATGAATGAAGATCATATCGGGAGACCCTTCAAAAATCGCCCGGAGAAGGTCTCTGCTCTCCTGCAGCTCCCGTTCCCGGTGTGTCAGTTCTTGATAATTATGCTGCAACTCTTCCTGGGTTGCGGTCAGTTCTTCATAGGCAGCGTTCAGGTCCTCGTTGTTTTTTAACAGTTCATCGAGTCGTTGCTGGAGCTCGGGGTAGTAACTTTTCCGGATCGAGGACTCACCAAGGCCGATGATCTTCATCCGCTGGCTGTCCCAGTCCGGGCTTTCGTCAGAGGGCTTTTTCATAGATCATCTCGAGGTCACGCACGGTAGCTTTCCGGGGATTGGTTGCAAGGCAGGGGTCCCGGATGGCCGTGGCTGCAAGTTTTGGCAGGTCGGCCCGGGTAACGCCAAGATCGGAAAGCGTCACGGTGATCCCCAGGTTTTCTCTCATTGCTGCGATCGCTGCAAGAACCAGTTTCTTCCTCTCGTCCCGGTCCAGGCCCCCGGCTTCGACACCCAGGGTCCTCCCGATCGCCTCGTAGCGGGACGGGCACGCCTCATAGTTGAACGCCATCACGTGCTCCAGCAGCAGGGCATTGCATTCGCCATGCGGGAGATCGGAGAGGCCCCCGAGGCTGTGGGCCAGTGCGTGAACCGCCCCGAGGCTTGCATTGGAGAACGCGAGACCGGCAAAGAGGCTCCCGAGCATGGTCTTGTACCGCCATTCGATCTTTTTGGGGTGGCTCACCGCTTCCGGGAGATACGTGTTCAGGAGCTGGATAGACTCCAGGGCGTGGATATCGGTAACGGGGGAACTGGCATTGGAGACATAGGCCTCGACACTGTGCGTGACCGCGTCCATGCCGGTATGGGCGGTCAGCTCGGGCGAGAGGGTCGTTAACGGTTCGGGGTCGACAAGGGCGATGTCCGGGACGATCTTCTTGCTGATGATGGCGATCTTTACTTTCCGGTTTGTATCGTTAATGATGGCAAACTGGGAGACATCCGCGCCGGTACCTGCGGTTGTCGGGATGCAGACCATGGGAGGGGGCGGTATCTGCACGTTATCCACCCCCTCAAATTCCAGGATGTTCTTCCCGTTGGAAAAGACGATCCCGATCCCTTTTGCACAGTCGATAGGGCTCCCGCCCCCGACCACGACAATACTGTCGCAGCCGGATTCCCTGAACAGCGCTGCACCGTTCATGACCTCGTGGTCCCGGGGATTCGGGGAGACACCGTCAAATATGGTATACCGGATACCCTCGCCCTCAAGACTCCCCGTCACCCCGTCAACCCATCCGGCTTTGTACACATTGGGGCCGGTCACCACGAGCGCATGACGGGAACCGAGGTTCTTTGCGTACCGTCCTGCAAGGAGCCGGGCTTTTTCCCCGATAATAAATTCGGGTGCAACAAATTTTCGCAGTTCAAACCGGGATTTGTCCATCCACGTGACCTCCTGATGTGAAGTATCAAGTCAATAAAGGCAAAGCACCTATTTTAAATTATGGAACGGGAATGCCGCGGGATCTGTGCGGTCCCGGCGAGCCCTGCCGCGAGCCGGTATTGTAGCAGGCATGAACATACAGTGCCTTTTTTTCTTATCTGCTCTGGAGAACGAAGCATGAACCGATCCGGTTCACACTCGGGCCCTGAAAGTCGCAAATCATTATTTCAACCATCCTGATCCGCCGCGGGGGCTTCGGGAGCTGGGCATGCGGCTTCAAATATTTGTTTTTTTAGAAAACCGAACCTGCCCCGCCATGCACGCTGCAGGATCCCGTTAATACCCCGTTGCGTAAAAATACCCGCCCTCTTCCCTGACATGGAGCGGGACATTGAACAGGTCGCCGATTTTTGTACCGGTCAGCATCTCCGCCCGGGGACCATCGCCGCAGAACCTGCCATCCTTCATCAGGACCACGCGGGAGATCTCCGGGATGATATCGTGGAGGTTGTGGGTGATGAGGATGATACCGGTTCCGGCCTGTGCGATCTTCCGCAGGGTCTGGCGGAATGTATGGAGTGCATGCAGGTCGAGGCTGTTGGTCGGCTCGTCAAGGATGAGGGTCTTCGGGTTGTGGACAAGGGCCCTGCCGATGAGGAGCCGCCGCGACTCGCCCGAGGACATTGCCGTCATCGGGCGATCCTTCAGGTGCTCAATTTCCAGGAACGCGAGGATCTCATCGGTCCTCTGTTCCATCGCGGGGGTTATCTGCTGGTTGAAGAGCCCGATGCTGGAAAAGAACCCGGAGAGGATGACTTCCCTGCCGCTCAGGGAGCGGGTGAACGTATACTGCAGCTCGTTTGAAACAATACCAATGTTTGACCGGAGCTCGAACACATCCCACACATCTTTCCCGTGCATCCGGAAGATGACCTTTTCGTTGCCCGCAACGGGATAGAACTCCCGGAGCAGGGTCTTGATGAACGAGGATTTGCCGGCACCGTTGGGGCCGAGGATTGCGATGTTCTCTCCTTCATGGAGTGTTATGGAAAGGGAATCGAGCACTTTCTTTTCGCCGTGAAAAACGGTAACGTTTGAAAACTCCAGGAGCGGAGGCGTTGGTTCCATCTCATTCCATCCCCAGGGAGATCACAAACCGGCGCATTCCCCTGTCTTCTGTACAGGCCAGGGATCCCCCGGCACGCTGGCAGAGGCCGGTGAGAAAACTGTGTGTTTTTGAGGTTTCGGACCGGGCAGCGGAAGTAACATTCCCGGAAAAGGTGATAACCGCACACCTGTTTTCCTGCTGCACCTGTATCGTGACCTGGTCCGATCCGGTGCCGACCAGATCTTCAAGAATATAGGTGACGAGATCGGAGAGATGTTCGCGGTCGACAAAAACCTTCAGGGACCGGTCTTTTGCAGTGAGGGTGAAGGCCACATCCTCGAGCAGGGGGCGGGTGCCAATCCTTGAGAGCAGGATCTGCAGGAATGCCGCATTGTCATCGGCCGATGAGAGCAGGTCCTCGTCCGAGCATATTGATACCGAAAGCCCTGTAACGATGGCTTCGATAACCGGGACGAGACAGCATTCCGACACTTCACCGGGAGGATTGAACCCGCGGAACATGGTTGTATAATCCGATAAAAGACGACCGGCCCGGTTGACCAGCGTCGGGTCGATGATGTGCGTCAGTTCCTCTTTGTTGAAGGTCCGGTCAAGTTTGCCAACAACCTGCGCTGCTTTCAGGGCAAGGTAAACCGGGACGCGTTCCTGGCGGTGGTGTTCCTCGGCAAATGCGGTGAACGCTTCAAGGAGTTCGTCAATGGCATTACCGGGGATCAGCGCACCCATCTGTTCCGCCATGTCGGATTCCCCGAGTTCGTCCATGACATACGAGACATAATAGAGCCGGCCGGCCATGATCGTGAACAGCTCGTTCACCTGTTCCATGCAGTCCTCCGCAAATGCGGCTGCCTGCCCTGCCCGTTCACTGTTCAGTTCGGCAATGTTCGAGAGCGCCCGTGCATCGGTCATGACCGCGGATAACATCCGGGTTGCATCGGGTGCCGTGGCTATCCGTCCATGCCCGGGGCAGATGGTTGTAATCCCGCCACCTTCCATCAGGGCCAGCACCCTGCCAAGAGACCCGATGAGTGCTTCCTGGTCCCACCCGCGCATGCCGGCAACCCCGGGGTTTGCAGCAAAGAGGATATCGCCGATAAAGAAAAGCCCGCCCATCCGGAGGCAGATGCTGTCCGGGCTGTGGCCGGGTGTGTGAAAGATCTCAAGTGCCGGGCCGTTCCCGAACTCCAGCCGTGCAGAGGGCAGACCCCCGCAGGAGTCCGGCCTTCCATAGGTAATGGAGATCGTTGCCCCGTTGGGGAAGGCAGCTGCAACCGGGATATTCATGTCCGCTTCCCACGAGGGGGGGAAGAGATGCAGGCCTACATTCATGGGCGGGATTTCCCGGCCCAGGAGTTCTCCCTGCGTCATCTTTGCATCGCCGCGTTCAAGGGCCTCTCCTCCCAGGTGATGTACTGCAAAGATCGCTGTCTCCGCTGATGCAAAAGCGGGAACGCCGAGGACACCGGTAAAATGATCGATATGCGCATGGGTCAGGATGACGAAAACGGGACGATCCTGTTCCCGGCGGCATTCCCCGATTACAAGAGACATCTGTTCTGCCTGTTCGGGAAGACCGCCCGGATCAATCAGGATGAGGGCATCGGGTGTCGCGATCAGGTACGAGTTGGACGAGATGGTATCGATCTTCCGGATCAGCGGGTAAATCTGCGCCCCGTCCGCACCCGGGATGGGTTGCCAGACAAGAGATGTAAGGGTTGTATTACCATCCGGCAAGCGCTTCTCCCTCTGTCGGGCTGATGGAAAAGATGGACGTGAACCCTGCAAGCTTGAGGATCTTCATGACTTCGGGAGACAGGCTGCAGAGGGCGAACTTGTCCCCGGGATTCTTGAGTTTCTTTGCCGTGGCAAGCAGCACGCGGAGGCCCCCGCTGCTGATGTAGTTGACTGCGGAAAAGTCCAGGAGGATTTTCCGGTTCTGGTGCTCGATCTCCTGGTTGATTGCCTGTTCAAGTGCCGGTGCTGTTGCAGTATCGATTCTCCCGGTAACTGAGAGAACGGTTGCATTGTCACGTTTTGTTGTTGCTATCTCCACAAAAATCCCTCGTATGGATCGGTTGCCTGACCGGATATTATGGATACATGTCAGTATTTTCCCAAGATAATCCTATCCGTGCCGGCACCTGGCCGGGCACGCGAAATTCAAAAAGCGACTATTAAGTGAACCAGTGTGCAATGTGTTTATACACGCGTGTATCACCATGGATTACCCGTTCCTGTCATCCCTGATCGTCCTCTTGCAACTCATCAGCGTGATCATCGTTGCCGCGTACCTCCTGACAAGGAGCCGGGTATTCCCGGAGATCCTTGACGGCCACCCGGCATTAAAGACGCAGGTCATCATGATCCTGCTCTTTGGCGCCCTCTCGGTCTACGGCACCTTAAGCGGGATAACGTTCATGGGATCGCCCATCAATGTCCGCGACCTCGGACCGATGCTCGCCGGCCTGCTGGGCGGCCCGTGGGTGGGGCTTGGTGCCGGGCTGATCGGCGCGGCACACCGGATGAGCATGGGCCAGTTTACGATGATCCCGTGCTCGCTCGCGACCATATTCGCCGGAGTGTTCGGGGGGCTCATCTGGCTTTTCTACAAGCGGAAGTTTGCCGGACTCACGGTTGCGGTACTCTTTGCCATCCTCATGGAAGGATTCCATATGGCGCTTGTACTCCTCATATGCCGCCCGTTCGACCAGGCACTTATGGTTGTATCAACCGTCGCCTTCCCGATGATCATGGCCAATGCCGCAGGCATGTGTGTCTTTGCACTCATGGTAGAGAATCTCCAGAACGAGCGGAAGATGCAGGCCGAGCGCGACACGCTCATGCGGGAGATCGAGCGGAAGAACACCGAGCTTGCCATCGCTGCCGAGATCCAGCAGAGTTTCCTCCCCGACACAATTTCGCAGATCGAGGGCTACGACATTGCCGCGAAAAGTGTTATGGCAAAGGAGGTTGGCGGCGACTTTTTCGATGTCATTCCGCTTGAAGTGGTCCCGCTGGGGAAAGGCCGGCTCGGGATCATGATCGCTGATGTCTCCGGCAAGGGGATCCCGGCTGCCCTGTTCATGGCCCTCTCCCGGATCGTGGTCCGGGTCAATGCAACCTGGTACGGCAGGCAGGCGGATGCCGCGATCCGGGCTGCCAACACCATCATCGCCAACGACTCGAAATACGGCATGTTCGTAACCCTCTTTTACGGGTTCATTGACGCTGAAAACCGCACGCTCACGTACGTCAATGCCGGCCACAACCCCCCCATCCATTTCCGTGCAGCGGATGGTTCGCTGGGGGAACTTGCTGGAACCGGCATCGCGATGGGCGCGGTTGCCAATGCCAATTATTCACAGGAGAACCTGCAGATGGCACCGGGCGATGTGCTGGTGCTGTACACGGACGGGATCACGGAAGCCGAGAATGCCGGGCTTGAGATGTTCGGTGTCGAACGGCTGGAGACGATCATCCGCTCTTCACGCGGTATGTCCGCAAACGAGCTCTCCCGGAAGATCCTCAATGCGGTTAAGGTATTTACCGGGGACCACCCGCAATCGGATGATATCACCCTGATGGTAATCAGGAGTTACTGACCATGGACCAGTCCTTTGATATGACAATCGGATCGGATATCAGCGAGATCCCGCTCGTTTCTGCACGGCTCGAAGACGCAATGGGGGCAGACGGTTTTAGTCCCGAAGAGATCCTCGATACCCAGCTTGCAGTCGAGGAGGTTATCACCAACATCATTGTCCACGGGTATAAGAAAACGGGCTCTGAGATCCGTCTCTCCAGCAGGTTTACCGTTCACGGTATTGTGATACAGGTTACTGATTCTGCTCCGGAATTTGACCCGTTGTCCCTCCCGGAACCGGACCTCGGGGGGGATATTGACGACCGGAAGATCGGCGGACTGGGGATATATCTGGTACGCCAGGTCATGGATGAGATATCCTACCGGTACGAGAACGGGAAGAATGTCCTGACCATGGAAAAAAGAAGATCTGCCTGATCTCAGGCATCCTTCACGATATCCTGGATATACGCAACCCCGATCTTTGCTTTCCGGAGGCGGGTGCTGTCGAGCAGGTGGCGCATGTCCACAAATTCGCCGTCGGTGACGGTCTTTTTTACCTGCGTGTTGAGGTCGAGCGAGGCATTGTAGGGGACGTTCCTGAACACCACGCCGTGGTTATGGAGGTACATCTGTTTTGCAGCGCCGGTGTTCAGGGGATTTGCATAGTAAAGGGAGGACAGGGTCTCCGGCCGGAAGTGGGCGGGGCTTGTTGTCAGGTCGATCCCGATACCGAAACTGATGAGCGTGTCGCCCTTGTAGGAGATGCCGGAATCCGAGGCAACCCATTCATGGATCCGGGAGGGGGACATGATCGACTCCCCGCCGGGCGGGGCGGAACCCGCAACCGGTGCCTTCTTCAGGCCGGAACTGGAAAAGCTGTCGATGACGCCCCAGATGGTGAGGGCAATGATACCTTTGTACGTGCCCACCCGGTCATGCGCAGATGAGAAGACCGCACGGTAGATATCCGAGATGCTCACTCCCTGCGGGTTTTCGGTGTCGAGCGTGAAGTATTCATTGAACGGCCCGTCGAGCGTGATATTGTACCCGGTATACACGGGCACTGTGCTCTCGGGATCCATGGGGGTTAAGAAGTCCGGGGTATTGTTGCCATCGGTAGGGAGCCAGACCATGGTACCGTAGAGCGTGATCATCTCGCCCATCAGCGGCATTGCATCCTTGACACCGGAACCCAGTGCCCCGAGGCCGAGCGAGTACGTGACTTCGGAGAACTTCTTTGTCCGGACATCGGATTCAGTGATCTGTGCATGGATGACCTTGTCAAGCTCCCCGAGGACCCGGAGGACCGGCGGCTTGGTCTTCCAGCCGGGCTCGATGGTCAGCTGCACGCCGCCGTCGATGATTTTCTTGTAGAATATCTCGTTGAACAGCGTAGGGTTTTTCCGTTTTCTCGCGATATCCGAGACGGCCACCCCGGAATCGGGGAACAGGTCAAAGACCGTGGTGAAACCTGCCATGTCCAGCACTTTTTTCGGGTAATCGCCGACGCTCGAGAGCGCAAAGCGGCCGCCCCGGCGTTTCATCTCCTTTTTCATCGCGTTGAAGACCCGGATCCCGCCGCTGCTTAAGTAATCCGACCCTGCCATGTCGATGACCAAGTCATTGTCATCGTCGCTGAGGGCATCCTTTGCCCAGCGTTCCATCTGCTGGGCACCGAACGCGTCCAGCCTCCCGCTCACGAATAAAAGTACGACGCCGTCTTTCTTCTCGCTTCTGGCTTCCATGAAAACAGTATCTCCGGAAGAATAATTATCCGTTCCCGTATATGTAGGATGCGAGTCGTTCGTCTGAACCACGAGGATGCGGAGAGCGCTTCAGTGTTCTTCGAGCTGCAACTGGTTTATCGGGATCGCAAGGACGAGAAGAATCTGTAATTGTTCTTCAAGCTCCGTAGGTAGAACTGTCGGAATTGGAATCTATGCTCTGCAGAAACAAGCATGAACCGATTCGGTTCACACCCAAACCATGAAAATCGGCAAATAATTATTTCAACCAACTTGATCCGGCGCAGGGGCGCCCCTTCAGGGGCAGCGGCGGTTATCATTTTTTTGGGTATGGGGGTCTCAACCCCCATCAGCAATTCCTGAAGAGGCCAAATTTCATGGAAAATAATTTAATATTAATCCTGACGCTCTCGGGGGATCCGCCCCCGCCGCAAGGGTATCCCCGGTTGCGATAATGCAGTCCATTACACAACCGTGCAGGAATTTCCTGTACAGATAATATGGAGGCCTCGCAAAGGGGACGATCATATCTTTTGATATAGGTTTTCTATAGAACAGAATCCACATTAAAAAAAGGAAACTGGCCATTTATACCGGTACGAACACAAAAACCGTCTTTCCCGCAGCATCATAGAATTTCAGCGTAGAATCACTAAGGCTGTACGTTGCCGGTCTGGAAAGATCCGCGAGGAATACAGACTCCTGCTCCGTGACAGCCGGATCCCAGCACGCCATATCCGTTATGACTTCGCGTTTCAGCGTGACCGCATAATCCTTTGTCGTGTAGAGGGCGGAATACCAGTTGCACCCGGAATGACCGTCCATCCGGCCCTGACTGCGATTAAACTGTGCAGTAACCTCACTTCCGCTGATGACCGGGACGAGGATGCCATTAGTATCCATGAGGGCCCGTAGTGTCCAGTTAGTATTTGTCAGTTCAATTCCGGCATTCATCCTTGCTGCCGGGACATTCCAGACAAAGATCATTACTACGAGGATGATGATAAGCCCAAAGGCAACGTAAAACCCGGGGCTCATCTTTTCGGGGGGCCCGGAGGGTGTGGTCTCCTCATCGTCAATGGCGGTTTCATCTTCACCGATTTTTGGATCATCAGTCATAGCGTGTACCTTGAGAGGAAATACATTAACGGTTTCTGTCACAGCCGGCCCGGATGCCCGGCACTGATGTTTTATACGCCGAAAGCCCAGTAATTCTATGGAAACAGGATCCGGGACAAGGGACCTGATCGCCCTTATCGCGGGCATACTTGTTGCGTATGTAATTGCAGATATACTATCGAGTGCCTTTGTCGTTCTCTTCCAGCTGAAAGGTCCTGCAGCCATGGTTGCCAGTATTGTTTTTTTTGCAGCAATCTTCTTTGCAATTCTCCACCTGCTGCAGAAATATGCCCACATCGTCTTCTTCGGGTTTGACAGGGAGTAGACGGATTTGAAAGAATAATTGGACCGGACAGGGCCAACCGGTCCCGATAATTGCGATCAAACGGGTTCCTCAGATTTTTGCTCTTGGAGAAACAAGCATGAATCGATCCGGTTCACATCCCGGCGATGAAAACCGGCAAATGATTATTTCAACCAACTTGATCCGCCACAGGGGCGCCCCGTCGGGGGTGTTGTCGTTCATCTTTTTTGGGGGTATGGGTGTCTCAATCCCTATCAGTAATCCCCGAAGGCCAATTTTTGTGGGAAATCATTTACCGGGACCTGACGATCCGGGGGCTTTGCCCCTCCGCTGATGCGCCCCCGTTGTGATAGTACTGGATTTCCTGTACACAACCATGCAGATAATCTCTGTACAGATATTTTCGGGGCATCAATCCGGAAATCTTCTCTGCCTTTACCTTCAGATGAATGTCCCGGATTCATCGGCACCATGAAAAAACGGAGATTCCTTCAGCGTTCTCTGAAGCCCCTGGAACCCCGATTATTTGAGAAGAATTCTGCAGATCCCAGGTTTCTCTTGTCCCGGACCGGCGCACGTTCCTGGACGGATTTCCAGAAAAAATTATCCCAACTGGCCCTGATGCTCGTTGAATAATCTGAAGGAAACCCGCAGGACGAGCCCGACCACGAGCACCGATGCGGAGGCAAGGATGATCGTCACCCACTGCATGGCAGAGAGGGGGACGGTAGCAAACACGGCACCGCCGTACTGGACGATGGCAACCTGGACTGCGACAATGAGACCCATGACCACAAAGAATGTCGGGTTGCCGGAAAAGAACGGCGGCATCTTCCCGTCGAGTGCCCGGCAGTTGATCCCGTTCCAGACCGCTGCCATGATGAAGCCGGCGAAGAAGACCGTGCTCACTTCTCCGGGTGTTGTCCCGCCAAGGAACCCGGTCGCCAGCTGGAGGAGACCGGCAATGATAAGGAACGTGCCGGTCACGAGAATCGAGAGCCACATGAACGGCGTTACGATCTTTGCGTCCTGCGGTACCGGTCTATGGTTCATCAGGTCTTTGTGGGGTGCTTCGGAACAGAGGGCGAATGCCGCGAGGGTGTCCATGATGATGTTGATCCAGAGGATCTGGATGATGGTGAAGGGTTCTGCAAGCCCTATGAGCGGCGCGATGAAGACGAGAATGCAGGCACAGAAATTGATGGTGAGCTGGAAGAGGATGAACCGCTGGATGTTCTCAAAGAGCGACCGACCCCACCAGACCGCGCTCGTGATCGAAGCAAAGGAGTCGTCCAGGAGGATAATGTCGCTTGCCTCCCGTGCAACCTCCGTCCCGGCAATGCCCATTGCCAGGCCTACGTCGGCGTGCTTGAGTGCCGGCGCATCGTTCGTCCCGTCGCCGGTCACTGCAACAACCGCCCCGTTCCGCTGCAGCGCTTCGACCAGCAGGAGTTTATCCATGGGTTCGGCCCGGGCCATCACGTCAAGATTCCGCGAGACTCTGGTCTGCTCGTCTTTTGTGAGCGCACGGAACTCCGCGCCGGAGACGACCGTGCCGCCCTGCATGATACCCGATTCCTGTGCAATCGCCCGGGCGGTCTCCGGGTTGTCACCGGTAACCATCCGCACTTTAATTCCTGCATGCTGGCAGGTGGCAACGGACTCGGGAATATTGTCCCGGAGGTGGTCGCGGATGCCGACAAAACCGTCCCATACAAGGCCGGTCTCGCTCTCATCGCCGCCCAGAACTTCCCGGTGGGCAAAGGCAAGCGTCCGCATTGCCCGCGAAGCAAGGACGCTTACACCGGAGAGGTCCGGTTTTTCCGCACAGAGCCCGGCCACGATCTCGGGAGCTCCCTTGACGAGCAGCCACGACCTGCCGTCCATGCGGGCGACCGTGGACATCCGTTTCCGGTTGCCGTCAAAGAGGTACTGTTTGGTGGTATGGGTCTCAGCCCGGAAATGCATGTAATCGAGCCCGTACTCCCGGAGCCAGCGGAGCAGTGCGCCCTCGGTCGAGTTGCCGATGACGATGATCTTTGACTCCCGCTCCTCGAGATGTGCCGTCCCGTTCACCGCGGCATTGAGCGTGATCCATTGTGCCGGCGTCTGCGGGAGGTCGGCGCTGTTCTCCGGGGAACCGGCGGACGATTCCACGACTTCCATCTGGTTTTTCGTGAGCGTGCCGGTCTTGTCCGTGCAGATGGTTGTTGCAGAGCCGATGGTCTCGCAGGCGATCAGGCGCCGGACAAGGCAGTTCGCCCGCGTCATCTTCCGCATGGCAAGCGAGAGCGAGAGGGCAACGCTCATGGGCAGGCCTTCGGGCACTGCAGCGACCACGATCACGACCGCGAGCATGAAGTAGTGGAGGACATTGTTCGCGGTATCGATATTGAGCCCCGTGACCTCACCGACCATGAAGCCGCGGACGAGAAGCGTGCCGCAGATGAGGATGGCCATCGCGTACCCGAACCGGCTGATCAGGCCAGCGAGTGAGGTAAGTTTCTGTTCGAGCGGGGTCTCGGTGGCATGGTCGATCCCGAGCGATGCCGCGATCACGCCCATCTGCGCTGAGTCGCCGACCGCTGCTGCGAGCATATGCCCCTTGCCCGCGGTGATGAATGCCCCTTTCAGTACACGATCCTGGAGATCCTTCCGGACCGGCTCGGTCTCCCCGGTGAAGGCCGATTCATCGGAGAACATGTCGTCGGCCTCGATCACCCAGCCGTCAGCGGGCAGCGAGTCGCCGGCCTCCAGCAGGATCAGGTCGCCGACCACGATATCGCGGGACGCGACCGAAGCCGGGTGCCCGTTGCGGATAACCTTGACCGCCACATCGTCGCGGTGGGCGTTCAGGACATCGAACTCCCTGCTGCTCCGGTACTCGTTGAAGAACGCGATGCCGGTTGCAAGCAGGATGGCGATGATGATCCCGATTGTGTCCAGAAAGCCGCTGCCCTTGACTGCCGAGACGATGAGCGAGACCGTCACCGCGAGGAGCAGGATCTTTATGATCGGGTCGTCGAATTTTTCCAGGTACTGTTTCCAGAGCGGTTCCCGTGCCGGCGGGGTCATGGCGTTGGCGCCGAATTTCCTGCGGAACTTCTCGACCTGTCCGGAATTCAGGCCGTTTGTGCCGGTTATGGGTTTGAGTTCATCGAATGAGAGCATGCTTATCCTGCGATGATTTACACTCTGGATCGCAGCATGATATTGGTTTTGGGGGAATTATAAGGTGTCACATTGGGGGAGGGCAGAATGGCCGGGATTGTGCGGGCCGGGATCATTCCAATCCACCTGCAGGAGTGTGGGCCATGATCATGAATTCCCGTGCAACATTGTTGCCGCAGTCGAACCGGATGATATACCGGCCCGGGGTCAGTTTGCTGGTATCAAGGCTGAACGGACCGGTAGAGGACGCAATCTCTCCTTCAGAAATAACCGTGAGATAGGAGCGGGCCGGGTTGCCCGATGCTATCGTCCTGCGGGAGTCGTCCGGCAGGCGGAGATACACCGTATAGGGCGGATGGGCATAATCGCATCCTTTTATCTCGCTGCCTTTGTTCACCAGGTAAAACTGGACAACTTCTCCCACCGAGTACGTTGTCGCATCCATCCGGATATATTCCGGGTGGTTGTTAGCCGGAGGGGCGACGGTGCCCGGAGAAAGGGATTCCGTTTCCTTTGCCCTGGTTGTTTCAGGAACCGGCTCCGGCTCGGTGCCCGTAGTAACCACGGTTGGAATTGTTGTCGTTACATGCCGCGTTGGAATCTTTGAAAGCGTATGTGTCGCGGCCGGGCCGGCTGGGGCAGATGCCGGCGCGGACTCTGATTCACACCCTGCTGTGAACAGCAGTACCGCGAGCATGAGGAAGAGGGCGAGGGTTGTGCGGTATCGGGTCACGCTATCACTTGAGGTTCTCGTCGAGAACAAATTCTCTTGCTATACCTTTTTCACAATCGAACTCGATCAGGTATTTGCCCGGCGTCAGGTTGACGGTGTTCAGCGTGTACGTGCGGGTTGGCGTACTCGGGGGTATCCCGGTAATTACCGGTGACGTACCTCCGCTACGCGCCACAACTGACGGGGTTCCGTCACCGGACAGGAGACTGACTGAATATCCGGGATCTGTCGTTGAGCAGTGAATGGTAGTGGTACCCCGGTTGATCAGCTTGAATTCAACAATCTCCCCTACCTTGTAGTTCTCCGCATCCATCTTGATATAATCGGGATTTTTGATCTCCCGCGGTGACGTTACCACTTTTGCCGGTACTGCAATGGTTGTTTCTGTCAGGGTCGCGGCAGGAGAAACAGCCTGCGTTGCAGGGAGTGCGGATCCCCCCGCCAGGTCATCCGTTGCCGGTGCAGCTGTACTGTCCGGGGCCGCTGTTTTTTGCGGCGGGTTTACACACCCGGCCGCGAGCAGCAGTGCTGCGAGGAGGAGCAGGGTAAAAATGATACGAATCCGGGTCATGGTCAGTTCACCTATGGCCGCGCCATAATCTTAAATTCCCGGGCAACATTGTTGCCGCAATCGAACCGGATAAGATAGTTGCCGGCGGAGAGTTTGCTCGTATCAAGACTGAAGGGTCCGGTTGCGGATGCGGGTTCGCTCCCGGACATGATGGTCCGGTAGGCGCGGGCCGGGTCGCTCGCGGATACCGGGATACGGGATCCGTCCGGGGATTGCGAATAAATCGTATAGGCCGGGTGGGCATAGTCGCATCCTTTTATTTCAGGACCTTTGTTCACCAGGAAAAACTCGACAACTTCGCCAACGGAATAGGTGGTCGCATCCATCCTGATATATTCCGGATAGTAATCGTTTGAAAGAGCAACCGTTACCACGGGACTGGATTCCGGTTTCCGGCTCGTGGCAGTAACCGGGATGGTCTCCGGTTCAGCAGGTATACTGACCGCGGGAGGAATTGTTGTTATTACCTCCTGCGTGGTTATGGGTGCCAGCGTATCTGCCGTGGTCGTGCTGGCCGGGGCAGCGGGTGTCTGCGGCTGGGATGTACAGCCTGCTGCCAGCAGGAGAAATGCGAGCGCGAGCAGAAGGACAAGGATAGGACGAAACGAAGTCATGTGAGTGAAAGAATCTGTGCGGTGCGGTAAATAGGTTATGAAATATATTTGGGATTGCTATCAGCCCGGGATTTTGTTTTGGGTGCCGGGCCGGTACCGTGCTGAAACAATATCCCGGATTTTTGTTTTGGAGAACCGGGCATGAACGGGAGTTCACATCCGATCGATGAAAATCTGGTAAATCCTGCTCTGTTGAAATCCTTTACAATACTCGCGTAGGATTCCCCTTTTAGTGCAAGGGAGAATTTATAGTGGTTTAAACTGAGGGTTTCAACAGAGCCGTAAATTCTGGATCCCGGGAGGGCTGCCCGATTCAGGGCCCCTCGCGGGCCACGGCGGGGGAAGTGCGGTTTTTGGGAAAACAGGGAATTGAGGCCGCCGCGAAAGCCCCCGCGGCGGATTACGATGGGAGAAATAATTGTTTGCTGATTTTTATGGCTTGGGTGTGAACCGGATCGGTTTATCCTTGTGTCTCCAGAGAAAAAAAATCAGTCAGGAAAAATCCTGGTGTGTAAAAGGATTCTGGCTCTTCGCTGATCTGTGTGGGTATCCTGGATCCCGGTAAACAAGTTGATGGGGGCTAACGACATAAAAACCCCCATTACGATGAACTCCGCCGCCCCCGAAGGGACGCCCCCGCGGCGGCTCACGTAATGCAATGGCAGATGAATTCATCGTTTATCTTACCCACTTGAAATAGAAAAGAGCCTGGATTCTGAGGATTTTCAATGGGAAAAACCGGAAATTTTTTTGCACTTCCGTATTTTTTCCGGATCTTTCCGGAAATTTTTCTTTAAAAAAACCGGACGAATTTTTTTTAAAACCCGAAATTTTTTTCCGGAAATAATCGTGCTGTCACCTTCAGCAACAGAGTATATTTCATCTCCCCGATCACCGTCGGAGATCCATCGTAACGACGACAATCCGGCCCTGTAGCACACCCAGATCGCCAAAAGGGCCATAAATCGGGGCGCATATAATGCCCTTTACAGCCCCGTATTGCACTTTGGCGGGCCTTTTTTCCCGGCCCGCCCCGTTTCCCTTTATGCACCGTCCCGGACGAAAAACTCACCCAGGTCCTGAAAACAGCTTATGGGGCTCCACCGTCCAAACGGGCCGCTATACTGCCCCGGATGGAATCCGGGCGTTTTACGGGTTTTTCTGAAAATGCTCCTTTTGGCAAACCGGGCATTTTACGCGGAGATCGGGGTCGCATCCCCCCTTTTTCCAGCCCCCTCAATCCCCCGGGAAGGGAGGTATTCCCTGGAATATCAGGGACTGGTAATGAACGAGTGACCGGAAACAGGAATTCTTATGAACTGCTGATGGATAATCCGGGATTTTCTTCCAATCGTTTTTCCCGGCATCCGGCAAACCTTTTCTTTGAAAAATTTTGTCCTGGAAAATTTTCAAAAAAAAAACGCCAGTCAGGAATTTTTCCCGGTCTTTTCCCGGTGCCCGGTAAAACAATTTTGAAATTTTATCCTTAACAAAAAAAAAGCTCCAGAGAAATGCACACGAACCTGGTGAGTTCACACCCGGTTCATGGAAATCCCGGGTGTGAAAGGGTTCCGCGTTTCAGCGCCCCTCCGGGTATGGCGGGGCAGTCAGATGTTTTCAAATATAACGGGGAGCAGGGGAATCTCAACCCCCCTCCGTAATTCATGGAGTGGCCGGATTAATCGGGAAATGTCCATAAAATTTTCATCCTGTATGCTTGTGGCCGCAGCCATCATGTCCGTTTTCACAGGAAATCCTGTTTCAGGGTGTGATCTCACCGAAGACCCGGCCGGATGTTATCGTCAGATAGAACAGCTTCCACGGTCAAAAAACCCCTGTGAGAATTCTGGTACATCAGAACCCGCTGCGAGCCCGGTTGTACCACGTTTCCCTCTATACCCGGATTTGAGCGGTCATAATTCGGAAAAATGCGGAACCGGGCCGGAATACCAGAAGGGTCTCCGGCGGGAATGGATGAGGTCATAAATAGCCACGTTACGGAGACCAGAAACGGGATGGGATGTGGTAAGGGATGCCTGCGAGTGCCGGCCGGGGGATATGCCTGCCCTCTCCAGGAACATACCGTATACAAAATCACCCGGGCAAAAAATCCGTTCAGGATTTTTCTTAAAAAAAAACCGGGATTTTTTTTCAATGAGAAAACCCGGCAGGAAAAATTTTCCGGAAAAATTATTCTGAAATCTTTTCCGGCTCATCGCACGCTTTGGCACCGGCAGACCGGATGATCTGGAAGACAACCGAAGCAACCGCGAGCAGGGAAATGCCGATGATCGCGTACACGAGCAGGCTGAAATTCTCCTTAACGATCGGAAGACCCCCGAAGAAATACCCGATCATGGAGAATGCACTGACCCACAGGACTGCTCCCACAATATTGTACGTGATGAACCAGCGGTAGCTCATTTTTCCCACGCCCGCAAGGAATGGGGCAAACGTCCGGATGAACGGGACAAAGCGGGCGATGACGATGGTGAAGCCCCCGTATTTCTCAAAATATTCGTGGGTCGTATGCAGGTGCTCCTTTTTGATAAAACTGCACCGCCAGTCAAGGACCTTCATGCCGATCGTGTGCCCGATCCAGTAGTTCACGGAATCGCCAAGCACCGCGGCAATGATCAGCGAGACGATCAGGACTTCGATGTTCAGCAGTCCCGCACCGGCAAGCGCCCCGGCAACGAAAAGCATGGAGTCCCCGGGAAGGTACGGGGTCACGACAAGACCGGTCTCGCAGAAGACGATCAAGAAAAGGATCAGGTAGGTCCAGAACCCGTACGTCTCGATGATCCCTGGCAGGTACTTGTCAAAATGCAGTACCATGTCTATGAATAAAAAAGGCAGATCCATTTCCTGATATATTGGCCGTGTCCCTGCATAAAAGAATCCCCGCGATCCCGCAGTCAGGAACACCGCACCCGTTCAGATGCGGCCGCTCTTCTGCAGCCAGAGGCCGGTGCCTGAATAAAGGGCAAGAAAGAGAAGGATAATCGCGAGGATCATGACGACCCGGCCGGAGTTTCCGGCGATTGCGGCGCCAAACAGTTCCACGAGCACGAAGATGAATACGGCCGCTGCGAGAACTGCCGCTGCGTAAAGCCCGATGATGGAGAGTGCCCCGGCAAGGATCAGGTCGTCCATGAATGTCCATATGCGGTCGTGTTATTTGAAGGCACCCGGATCGGAATCCTGATCGGATACCGTAATGCAGGTGGCGCCTGGTTTGATGGAATACGACTTATTCGAGGTAGCCCGCAAGGAGATCATCGTAGAGGCGCCGGACATTCTCCCGGGTTGACGGCATTGCCGGGAATCCCGCGTATTTCCGGGCTGTGCGGATGTCGGCCGGCAGGTCGAAATTGTACTGGCTCTTTGAGAAGAACCAGCCCTTCTGTTCATAGTACCATGAGAGATATTCCTGCTCGGTCTGCCCGGGCGTGGGAATAAAGAGGCCGGCCTTTTTCCCGAGTTCGGCAAGTTCCATCATCGTGGTGTAACCCGACCGGCAGATCACGAACTTCGCCCGGTTCATGAGGATTGCTTTCTCTTCGCTGGTGACGTAGGTCCGTATCGAACAATTCCCGGACCCGGTTACCTGGTATTTTCTCTGCGGGCTGCCGAGAAGAACGACCGAGCTCCCGTCAAGTTCCCGTACTGCCGGGAGCAGGATCTCTTCGAGCCGGGTCCGCTGGGGTTCCGGCCCCGATATCTGGACAAGGTAATCGAGATCCGCGTCCATGTCCAGTTTTGGCGTACTGGACAGGATTCCGGCAAAAAATACCTGTGCCCGGGAGGAATCCGTGTCCGGCCGCGAGAGTTTTCCCGCAAGCGAGAGCGGCCCGGGCGGGTTGTCGGGCACGATGACCCGGTCGAATTTGCTGTGATGGAACCGGTTCAGGGCCACGGCATAGATTTCCACCGGCCAGAGGTATGCCGGAAGATGGAAGTGGAGCTGGTGGGTGATGAACAGGGACGGGACCTTTGATGAGTAGACCCCGAGACGGTTGTCGCTGATAACGAGATCGTAATGGTTCCGGGAGAGGATCCGTCCGGTTTCCCGGCGCTCACGGGCAACCGCCCGCAGCAGTCCGGGAAACGAGAGTACCATCTTCGGCAGGAAGAACCGGCCCGAGCTGTACGGCGACGGGTAATCCTCAAATTCAATGAACCGGCAGTCAGGAAATTCCCGCTGCAGTGCCGTGAGGGCGTTGCCGCATGCAGCGATGGTTACTTCATGATCATGTGCAAGGAGGGCTTTTATCACCGGGATATCCCGCATGGCATGGCCAAGGCCCCAGTTCAGCGGGGCGAGCAACACGGATCCCATTCAGCCGGGCCTCTTCATGACAGAGTGATCTGCCTGATGGGGTATGAAGGATTCGCACCGGGATTTTTTCCTGCGAGCTGGATAAATATCGTGCAATTAATAAATTGGTGTCTCAAACAGTGAGCCGGGACCCGCAGAAGACCTTGAAAATTTCGTCACTTGTGGAACGGTACGAATGATTATGGAAAAAAATGCGTTTATTACCATTTCCTTTCTGCTGGCAGCAATTCTGGTAATGCCGGCTGCCTGTGCTCAGGATGCCGTTCTTACAAATCCCCCGTCAGCATCTGGCAATCCGGTCTTCCGTACGCCAAATGGTATTGCCGTTGATTCTGCTGGCAATATCTACGTGATAGACAACAATAATTACACGGTTTGGAAATTTTCCCCCTCTGGTAACGTTATAACGTACTGGGGTTCAGAAGGATCCGGCAAAGGACAGTTCGAAAAACTGGAAAGTATTGCTATTGATGACCAGAATTTCATTTACATTACGGATAATATGAATAACCGGGTCCAGAAATTTTCTTCTGATGGTGTCTATATCTCCCACGGCGATTTTCTTGCGGATAATGGGACTGGATACTCCCCTCCGACAGAAAGCAGCCGGAATACCTCGCACTGGATCTGCGGAATTGCAGTGGGAGCTGACGGAAATCTGTATATTGTTGATAAGGGACATAACAGTATCTACAAGACAACACCTGATGGAAAAATCCTTGCAAAATGGGGATCTCAGGGATATGGAGACGGCCAGTTCAATCAGGCTGACAGAATAGCTGTTGACCGGGAAGGGAATTTTTTTGTTACGGATAATGTGAACAACCGGGTCCAGAAATTTTCAGCAAATGGAACATTCCTGATCTCATGGGGATCGGAGGGGACGGATGATGGGCAGTTCTCTTCACCCGGGGGAATTGGTGTTGACCGGAATGGTTTTGTGTATATTGCTGATGCCAACAACAACCGCGTCCAGAAATTTACCGGTTCCGGAATATTTGTTACCAGATGGGGATCATGGGGTTCAAATGACGGGGAATTCAGGGGTCCTTATGACGTGGCAGCTGACAGCAATGACAACATCTATGTCGCGGATTTTTTCAACCACCGCGTCCAGAAATTCACCTCTGATGGAAAATTTATAATGAAATGGGGCGGATCTTCTCAGACAGCCCACAAGACGTCATCATCTCCCGGTTTCCGGTTTTTCCCGGTAATTGGTGCGGTTGTTCTGGCCTGGCTGGTTGTTGTCAGAAGACGATAATAATAAAAATCCTGACCTTTATTTTTCCCTTGTAAAAAAGGGGATTATTTTTATTTCTGAAATTTTTATCCGGCCCTCACGTCACGACCGCTTTCTTAAACCGCCAGTACGCAAACGCAAACATGATCACGGTAAAGATAACAAGCCCGCCAAACGACCATGCAATATCCATGGGTGTGTACGCGTAATGTTTCCCGAGCGCCACAAAGTCCGGGCCGATTGCAAAGTACCGGATACCGGTGATCAGGAGTGTCATCGGGTTGTAGACCGAGATGATCTTCAGGATCTCGGGGAACGAGTCGGTCGGGTAAAGCGCGTTGCTGGCAAAGAAGATCGGCATGGTCATGAGGGTGATGACTCCCTGTAACCCTTCCGGGCTCTCCATGGAGATGGCGATCGCGGCAGAGAGGAAGAGGAACCCGAGCGCGAACATGCCGACAAATGCAAGGATGCCGGTAACGCCGATGGCCGTCTCAAGCGGTGTGAACCCGGCAAAGAATGCGGCGCCGATCATAATGCCGAATACCATGATGATGATGGCCTGGATGAACGACTTGGTCACGCCCGAGAGACCGATCCCGAAGATGATATTGTTCCGGTCCATGGGGCTTGCAAGGATCTCCCGCATGAGCCCCCAGTTCTTGTCAAACAGGATCACGATCCCGCCAAAGAGGCTCGTGAACAGGGTGGTCATTGCGATGATCCCGGCCCCCATGAACGTGAGGTAGCCGACCGGGTGAGCGCCGGCTGGTATCGCTATCCCGGCAGTCAGCTGGTCGAAGTTGCTTGACATCGCAATACCAAAGAAAGCCATCCAGAGCGCCGGCTGCAGGAGCGAAGAGACCAGCAGCGTTTTGAACCGGACAAACCGGATCATGTCGCGCCAGTAGATGGTCATGAACCCGTACGCCATGTTATCTCCCCCTGGGTTGCAGATGCATTCCCCGGGCGGGAGCTGCCCCTTCGTCACGAAGCTCTTTACCCGTGTAGAAGACAAAAACATCGTCCATCGTGGGTTTCTTGAGATTGATGGTGGTAATCTCCATTCCCGCATTCCTGAGTGTATCGATGATTGCCGGGAGAACCTTGGTACCGTCTTCGTTCACCATCAGGAGAAAACCCTGGGATTTCTCCTTGATCTCGCGGATCTGCGGGAGTCCTTTCAGGAGCCGGACCGCAGCCTCATTGTTGTCCGTTTCAAGATAGATGATATCCTGGCCGAGGGTGTTCTTGAGTTCCCACGATGTGCCGGAGATGACGATCTTCCCGTGATCGATGATACTGATGCGATCAGAGAGCTGGTCGGCCTCGTCCATGTAATGCGTGGTCAGGAAGATCGTGGTCCCTTCCCTGTTCACGTTCCTGATGTATTCCCACATCCGCATCCGGGTCTGGGGATCGAGGCCGATGGTAGGCTCGTCCAGGAAGAGCACGGTCGGCCGGGTCATCAGCCCGCGGGCGATCTCGAGCCGCCGTTTCATGCCCCCGCTCAGGTGCTTGGTCAGTTCATCTTTTTTTGCATCGAGCTGGACGAGTTGCAGGAGTTCGTCGATCCGTGCTTTTCGTTCAGCATCCGGCATATTGTAAAGCCGGCCGTGGAACTCAAGGATCTCCCGGACGGTCATGTCCCGGTCGAGCGTGATGTCCTGGAAGACGATGCCGATCGATTCCCGGACCAGCTGCGGCTGTGTTGTCACATCGTACCCGGCAACGACTGCCGTTCCTTTCTGGCGCGCAAGGAGCGTGATGAGGATATTGATAACAGTGCTCTTGCCGGCCCCGTTCGGCCCGAGGAAACTGAAGATCTGCCCCTTTTTCACCATGAAACTGATATTGTCGACCGCTTTGAAATCCCCGTACCTGTGTTCGAGGTTCTCGACACGGATGATCGCCGGCTCCGGGTCCGTAGGTTCCATACTGTCAGTATTCAAAAATCAGTCTATATGAATACTGGGATAATGGCAGGATTGATCATTGCTGAAACCATCTGCTTTCACACATTCCTGCGAGCAATAACAGTAATCATCCCGTCTTTCACGGCTGAATGTTCAATTACGAACCCGGCGCCGGTCAGCATACGGCTCAGCGTACCGGGAGCGATACGGATCTTCGGATATTTTCCTGCAATCCTCTCCCAGGCACCCTGCCTGCATGAGTAGAGAATATCCTGAACCGTGATCGTGTCGGCATGGTATTCCAGTCTGCAGAGAAAAATACGGCCGGCTTGACGCAGAACCGGAATAACGACAACTGCACCATCAGGTTCCCGGGAATAATCCCTCAGTGAGAGGACAAGCCGGCCTCCCGGATCCAATTCTGAAAAACACTGCCGGACCAGATCCTGCACTTCCGTAATGCCGGGCAGGTGGGTGAGCGTATCGCCCATGCACACAATGAGTTCCGGGTGCCGGCCCGACCATGAAGGATAATGCCGGATATCGCTCCGGATCGTTTCAACAGGCAGCGATCCGGTATGCGAACGGAGCTCGTCCAGCAGTGACTGGCAGAAGTCCACCGCGGTTACGGAGTAACCGATCTGTGCAAGTGCAATGGACTGGAAACCGCAGCCGGCCCCGAGATCGATGGCAACCCGGTTATCCCGGGGCATGATGGAATGGGAGGAGAAGAATTTTTTGTTTTTCCGGACCTGGACGTCAAGTCCCCCGCTGATCCATGCATAACTCCCTGCAGGAAACACATCGTAATGGGTCTGTGCGGTCCCGGTCATAAAAAAAGACCGTCCGTTCCGTTCATCATGGATGTTCTTTTGTATAGATCAGCCGGACTTTTGTCGGGATAATGTCATCATAATGGGGAATTGAGTCTTTTGAGAACTCCAGCTTCTCGTACGTTACCTCCCCGGCAACATCCCAGATGCTGCCACGGGGGATGATGAACTCCTTTTCCGTTGCGTTGACAAACAGGAAGTGGTTTCCTTTCCTGAAATCGACTACGCACATCGTGAGATACCCCTCGCTGTCTCTCCCGCTGTTTGCCATCTTATGATAAATTTCCGACGGGTCATAGGATGCGATGATATACCCGTTCTCGGAAAAGACCGATTCGTTCCGGATCCTCTTTGCCTGTTCCCCGCTGATACCGATATAAACGGTAATGTTTTCCTGTGCGGTTGTGTTGAACAGGGCATAATCGATCCGGCTGACCTGCTGCCCTATGCGGGCTTTTTCCTCTTTGCTGGTCTTCGCCCTTACCGATTCCCAGCGGAGGTACCCGTTGATGGTATCGGTTGTTTCCCCCCGGGAAAAATCGCTGACGGCTTTCTCTACATCCGCAGGGAACTTATATTCCGTGTACAGCTTTGTCAGTTTGGGGCTGGTGATGGCAACCGGCGGGGGAGTGCTGCTGGTGTTCACCATGGTATCGGCTGGCACGGTCGGGGAGACAGTGAGGGTAACAACCGATGACGCTGCCAGTGGGGGCATCTCTTCCGGCTCGATGTCCAGGCATCCGCAGGAGAGTATGGCGGACAGGATCAGCAGGGCTATGATTCCTGCGGATACTGATAAGGATAGGGACCAGTGATGGTTACGGTGGACCATAGGGATACGCTGATACCTATGGTGACGGGTGCGCAATAAATATTCCTTTTATTCCTGCACGCGGTGGTCCTGCTATAGGTATATGACGGGAAAGAACCAAAGATACCGGAAATGGCACACGAGCCCGAATTCCGGTACAAACAGTGTCTCATCATCCGGAATGATGTGAAGATGAGCTGCGGCAAGCGGTGCGCACAGGCAGGCCACGCTGCCCTCGGTGCCTATAACGGCGCTGACAAGAATCTCCAGAAAGCATGGATGCAGGAAGGCCAGAAGAAAGTGGTCCTCAAGGCAAACGACGAGCGGACGCTCTTTGAGCTCAAGGTGCTTGCCGAGCGTGCAGGGATCTCGACGTCCCTGATCCAGGACGCCGGCATGACCGAGATCCCGCCCGGCACGATCACCGCGCTCGGCCTTGGCCCGGCAAAGAGCGAGGACCTTGACAAGATCACCGGCTCGCTCACCCTCTTATGAAACCGAGTACGTTTCCGCTGGAACGCGAGCTCGGGATACACTGGTATGCGAGCGATGCTGAAGGGATCGGGGGCCAGCTCCGGACAACTGCTGAGGATTTTATCGTTGAAGAGATCCCGCCTGAGAAGAAGCAGACGACCGGGCCGTTCCTGATCTGCAGGCTTACCAAGAAGAACTGGGAGCTCCAGCACGCGATCAAGGAGATTGCAAAGCGGCTTGGCATCAGCCACCGCCGTATCGGTTTTGCGGGGACAAAAGATCGCAATGCGATCACCACGCAATGGATCTCCCTCTATAACGTCACCCCGGAACAGATTGCCGCGATATACCTGAAGGATATCACGCTTGAAATCATCGGCCAGTCAAACGAGGGACTGTCGCTTGGCGATCTCCAGGGAAACCGGTTCGATATCGTGATCCGGGACCCGGAACCCGGGGATCTTGCCGGCCGGGTTCAGAGCATTTCAGACACGATTGCAGCCGGGGTACCTAATTATTTCGGGCTCCAGCGGTTTGGCGCCATCCGCCCGGTGACCCACCGCGTCGGGGAATGGATCCTGAAAGGGGACTATGAGCAGGCCGTCCTGACATATGTCGGCATGGAATTTCCCGGTGAGCCCGATGAGACCCGGGCAATCCGGTCAGCATTTACTGCAACGCGGGACCCGGTTCCCGCATTGCATGCCCTGCCGGTCCACATGAACTACGAACGGGCCATGCTCCATCATCTCGCTGAGCGCCCGGGCGATTATGCCGGGGCGCTGCAGGTGCTTCCTCCGAAACTGCTCTCCATGTTCGTTTCGGCTTTCCAGTCGTACCTGTTCAACCTTGCCCTGAGCCGGAGGATTGATGACGGGCATGCCCTTGACGAGGCGCAGCCGGGCGACCGGCTCCTGTTTGCCAACGGGCGTACGGATACGGTTACCGCAACCAACAGCCCGGCGGTGCAAATCCACCTGAAGCGGGGGCGGTGCACCATCGCCCTCTTCATGCCGGGCAGAGAGAAATTCGAGGCAAAAACAGCCGGGGAAAAGGCAACGGAAGCGCTGCTTTCGGAATATCACATATCCCCGGAAGATTTTGCACGGGCATCCACATTTGTCCGGACAAAATATGAAGGCGCATGGCGGCCAGTTGCGCTCAGAACGGAGATCCAGTCAGCGCTTGCGGAAGGGAGCCTGCGCCTGAAATTCACCTTGCCGCCCGGGCATTATGCGACAACGGTCTGCCGGGAATTTATGAAGGCAGACCCGGTAAAGATGATTTAGTCCGGGACTGTGCCATTTTCTTTGCCCCGTCAATGGCGTCGTTAAGGTTGCCGAGTTCATCGATCACGTTGATCTTCAGGGCATCGGCCCCCCGGATCACCCTCCCGTCCTCGATATCGGAACGGGTGATGACGCGTTCGGTCGTCACATCCCCGATGAAATCCTCAAAACTGTCCGATACGATCTTCTGGGCGTACTCTTCTTCATCACTGGTCAGCGGGCGTGAGGTTGAGCCCATATCCTTTTTAGCGCCGGACTTGACCGTGCTGACATTGTAGCCTTCCTTCTCCATCCAGCGGCTCATGTCCGAGAACTTCCAGATAACACCGACTCCTGCGGTGAACGTGTCGGGGTTTGCATAGATCCTGTCCGCGTGAGCGCTTACGTAATATGCGGCCGAGGTTCCCATGTCTCCCATGGACACGACAACCGGTTTCTTGGTCTTTGCATATTCAAGGTCGCCGATGATCTCCTGTGCTGCAGCCGGGGTTCCCCCCGGACTGTTTACGCGCAGGACAATCGCATCTACCAGCGGGTCGTCTGCAGCTTCCCGCAATTCTCTGCCAACAACTTCACTGCCGATGGTCTCGCTGTCAGAGTATTCGCCGGTGACCATCGTGCCTTCCATGCGGATGACAGACACGCCCTGCGTATCCGGGTGCGAGAGGAGATAATACCCGACCGATACTCCGCAGACAAGGGCCAGTCCCACGATAATGATCAGGAACCACTTGAACCCGGAGCCCGGCTTTCCTGGTGCAGGTGCCGCTGTAACGGAGGTCATGGGAACTGAGGGGGTTGGTTGTGCCGGAGTGACAATGGGAGCCGGGGCTGCCACGGGTGCAGGAACCTGGAAAAGTGCCTCAGGGTCTGTGGGCACGGGCTGTTCGGTAATGACTGCAGGTTCAGGTGCATGAGGTAACGGTATCTCATTCCCGTCCATAATTCAGGCCTCGCCGTAATTGACGTCAAACTCGGAGACGAGGTTGCTGCCGCACATGTAGTATTTCTTTAAGGTGAGCCGGATCATCTGGTCTTCCGTATCGATATGCATACCCCCGACAAGGGACGGCGTGTCGGAACCCCCGACAATAAAGGGCAGGTGGATTAAGCGGATCTCGTCAACGAGCTGATCGTGCAGCATGTGCCAGTTCAGGGTCGGCCCGCCTTCAATCATCAGTTTCTCCACGCCGAATTTTTCCCTGAGGATCTTCATGAGGAGCGGGAGTTCGACATGGGTCTTGCCGGAGACAATGACATGCACGCCTTTCTTCCTGATCGCTTCGACCCGGTCGGCCGGGGCAGCCTCGCAGACGGCAATCGCTGTCGGGGCATCATTTTTCAGCACGTTTGCATCGGGCGGGAGATCTGCCATGCTGCACGGGATGACCCGGAGCGGACTCTTTCCTTTGACATACCTGACCGTGAGGAACGAGTTGTCAATCCGGATGGTGTTGGCGCCTACCATGATCGCGTCATATGCAGCCCGGGTCTCGTGGAGCAGCAGCTCGGTCTCGTGCGCCATATATTTCATCAGGATCTTTGAGGAAGCACCCTTCTTCAGGGTGAGTTTTCCGTCTGCCGTTATCTCTGACATCATCAGGACATGCGGCCGGTCGGTTTTGGTTGTCATTGTTATTCTTCTCTCCGGTATCATTGGATGGGGGATATAAATAAAGTGATGATGGCAGCAGTCAAAATCATGGCAGATGCAGGATTAATCACATCAGAAAGGCAACTATTAATGGATCGTATACCTATGAATTGAGTTACGAATAAAACCGATGCGGATATGAATAATACCAATCAAAAATTTACTTGAGAATTACCCTTTGTCAGGACCTGTATCATGAATATTACTGCACTCCGTCCGAGGTTTGTCAAGTATCTTGAGCCGGTCGCAGTGGTCTTTGTCAGGCTCAGGATCACCCCCAACCAGATCTCGCTTCTTGCCCTCATCGCGGGCTTTGTCTGCGCCATTTTATTTTTCAGGCGCGAGTTTCTGCTGGGCAGCCTGGCGCTGCTGGTGTCGGCAATATTCGACCTTATCGATGGCAGCGTTGCCCGGAAGACCAATGCTCACACGGATTTCGGTGCGGTCTTCGACTGGATCGTGGACAAGTACGTGGATGCCCTTGCCCTTCTTGGGATCGGTCTTGCCGGTATCCCGATCATCAGCCAGTATCTGCCGGTTCCCCCGGTTGCGGATTTTGGGATCGTGGCATTTGCCATCACGGGCTCCTTAATGAACACGTTCATCAAGCCGGTTGTCTATGCCGAGATCGGGTACCGGGAAAAGGTGGAAGGGAAGATTGACGACCCGCTGGAGGGCGTGGGATTTTTCGGGCGCCCCGAGACCTTCCTTGTCCTGATCCTCGGCGGGGTATCGGGCTATATCTGGGCCTCTGTCATCATCATTGCGGTCTGCACGAACCTGTCCGCGATCCAGAGAATAATTTACCTTTACCGGACGCTTTCCTGATCCCTGCGTCCTGATCCATGGCCGGGTTACCGGTTATGTCCGGGCGCTGGCCATTATCATTGCTGTCAGCACGAACCTGTCCGGGATCGAGGGAATTATTTTGCTCTGGAGAAAACCTATTTCAAATGTTTTGATATCTCCCCTTGCGTCAGCCCGGTCCCCTTCTGGTGCGGGGGCGCATATGATGCCTCGGAAATACCGGTACAGAAATACTCTGTATCTTTGTGTACAGGAAATTCGGTAATGTCGCAAATGAGGCGCCTCAGCGGCGGGGCAAAGCCCCTGGAACGTCAGGTCCCTGCAAATCTCATGAAAATTGGCCACTTCAGGAATTATTGATGGGGGTTGAGACCCCCATACCCCCAAAAATGATAGACGCCGCCGCCCACGACAGGAAGCCCCCGCGGCGGATAAAGACGGTTGAAATAATTATTTGCCGATTTTCATAGTCCGTGTGTGAACCGGATCGGTTCATGCTTGTTTCTACAGAGTAAATTATTTACTTTTGCCGCAGGCTTTCCTGATCTCACCGGCATACATCTGGTAGAGATCATCGGCATAGTTGCCCAGTTTCGGTATGATAGTAAACAGCCCGTATGCGATGATGACAAGAATGATGAGGGCGGTGACTTCTGCAATAACATTGTGTGCCCAGAAGAAACTCTCGTAGCCGGGCTGGCCGTTCCCTGCAACCTCCGGCCAGTACGGGAACCACTGGTCCGTATAGGCCATGATGACAAAGACATTCCTGAACAGGTTGAGGATATAGATAGTCGGTGCAATGATCAGGAACGCGAGGATCTTCTGCTTCGTGGTTGTTGGGATCGCGGCAGCAACCCCGAGCATGATCGCGATACTCTGGATGCCGGTGCACCCGAGAATAATCTCAACGCTGTAGCCGTTGCGGGTGATGGCGTTTTTCAGCAAATCCCCGCAGATCCCGGTGCTGATCACCTGTTCTGTCAGGGTATCCATGCAGGTCAGCGTTACAGAAAAACTGAGTACATTGAGAATCCAGATGATCTCTGTGACAACCATGCCGATAAGCCAGTTGCCTAAATTGGGAAATCCCGGAATGGAGGATAGCATATCGAACGGGGCGTAAATGATGAATGCCACCGCTGCCGCACGGGAGAGATTCAGTGCCCTCTCATCTTCAAGCATGAGAAATTTTGCTGTAATATACAGGAAGGGCACCGAGAGTATTGCCATGAACGGGTACAGGAAATTGTTCTCCGCGAAGTATTCGTTGAGGTTGGCAAAGAGGGCGAGAATGATGAAAGTCCAGCCGGCAATGGCTGCATATTTCCTGTGGCGACCGGGCACGAGGAACAGAAGGAATCCAATACAGGACAGCAGGACCAGGTACTCGATCATTACAGACTTATTCGCCTGTTACCAAAAAAAGGATTCCGAACGAACACATCCGGATTTTTCTGATTGTCCGGTAAGGTTATCTCTGTGATGGGGATAATGAAAGATCCCGCGGGAAATATTCACGCGAAATGACCGGAATACCGGAATATGCGTTGGGAATACAGCCCTGCTCCCGGACAAGAGATTTAATCTTGTATCATCACGCATACTATACCGATGTTTTGTCCTGAATGTAAGACGATGATGATCTCATCCGGGGGTCAGCTCAAGTGCAGGAAGTGCGGATATATCCGCAAGATCGATTCCGATGACAAGATGACGAGCAAGAAACTGCGCAAGGAAAAGGAGATCATGATTGTGGATGATGAGGATGAGGATATCAAGACCATGCCCACGATCGCGATCAAGTGCCCCAAGTGCGAGAACAATCTTGCCATCTGGTGGCTCCGCCAGCTCCGGGCTGCAGATGAGAGCGAGGTGCGTTTCTTCCGGTGCACGAAATGTGATCACACCTGGCGCCAGTACGACTAGGTAATAACCATACCTATACAATCTAATTTTTAAAAATCGCTTCAATTTTGGGTCTGATTACTTTCACTCTTAAAAAAGGATCCCATTTTATGAAATAAAAATCCGTCCGAGGGCCTCATCAAAAAAAATGGAGCGCGGATATTATCTGCTTATATTCGTCCTTTAGAGTGAGATCATAAACAGACCCTGGAGCCGGTTGGGATAGTTTGTGAATCAATCACCATTTTCCATCATCTCTGTTTTTTTCATATCCTTTAACACTTCATTGATTTCCAAATTTCCCCAAAGTTGAGAGAATTGTGTAAAAAAAGAATATGGCCATTTCCAAAAAACGATATCAAATATAATAATTGAATAAAAGCAAAACAAAAATATTACGAAATAGGCTTTGATACTTGTTGTTTCAAAAAATGTGACAAATTGCCCAGATGCCATTATCACGATTCCAGATGCCATTATCGCGATAATTGATAACCAATCAAAATTGTTTATTCCTTTTTCGGGCAAATGAGACTGTAGTTTTCTCATCAATTTAAATTTTTTATCAGTTGTATCAAATTTTTTATAACTTGGATTTTCGTTCAGTTTGAAATGCCCCTCAATCCTGTTAAAATAATCATCTACAGGTAGGCCTAATTTATGTAAGTAGTCTTCTGAACTCACACTCAAAGCTTGTTCTTCAAGAAAGATAAAATGTGTAATTACTCTCCAGCCTGTGACAAGAGAAATTGACAACAGCCATCCGATAAAGATGGAATTTGTATTCGGGTCATTGAGTGAAGGTGCAAAAATAGTCCAGACACCTGCAATAAGTACCATAATGCCGATGGCCAATTGATATCGCAACTGCAGTAAGATGTTACCTCGCTCTATATTATACACAATACCGTTTTTAAAATTCCAGTCTTCGATTGTTTCATCTGTCATATATTGTGATTTTAATTTTGATTAAAAAGATTATTGCCATGAATTTCACATACCGGTAGTCTCATCCAAAATGTGGAGCGCAGATGTTGAATGCTTATGTCAATACGGCCGGGTTCCTTTATTGACAATCATTCCCGTGATGTGTGCCGGGCATGAGAACGTTTTTTTTGAAAAAAACAGAGCACAGGAAAAAATTACAGCAGTCCCGGGGCTTTTACCCGGAATTTCTGCCAGAGTACGCGGCCCATGACACGGAATGTGAAGTCGAGTTCCTCGAAACCGGGAATCATGTTCTCCTTGAGCAGCTGGCGGCCGGGATCCATCGAGTCCCCACCAAGAAGGGTTGCAATGAGCCGGTTGTTCGTCATGCCGGAGAAGTTCAGGATCTTCTTTGCCAGGTTTTCCGATGTCAGGACAAGGTTCGGGAACCCGACGATGAATGCCATGTCCCAGAACTCCGGGTGGCGTGCCAGTACTTCGAAAGTCTTCTCGAATCGCTTGTCGGTTGCATCTCCGAGCAGGTCGATCGGGTTGCCCTTGTTCCAGAAATCGGGAAGGAATTCATTGAGTTCTTCAATAACTTCCCGGGGAAGGTCAACGATCTCCACACCGTAACGCTCCGCGTAGTCTGAGGACAACACGGCAAAACCACCGGCATTCGTAATGACAACAGCACGCTTGCCTTTCGGAAAACCTTTCGGGTGGGCGAGCATCTGGGCTGCGAGGAATGCACCGGTCAGGGTGTGGACGGAGATAACGCCGGACTTCCGGAATGCTTCCATATATACGTCATACGAACCGGAGAGGGAACCCGTGTGGGACGAGGCTGCATGCTCGCCTTTCTTGGATGAACCGGATTTGATCGCAACAACCGGTTTGGTCTTTGCTACTTCCGAGACTGCTTCCATGAACCCCTTTCCATCGGTGATCTGTTCGATATAGAGAATGATCGCCTTGGTCTTGGGGTCCTGCCCCACGTAACGGATGTAATCGAGGAAATCGAGGTCCGACTGGTTGCCGACCGAGATGACGTTCGAGAACCCGATGCCCTTGGCAAGGCTTAAGTCAACGACCGTATTGATGATAGCCCCGCTCTGAGAGATGAAGGCAATGTTACCTGGCCGCGGTGACTGGTGGACGTACGTGGTGTCGATGCCCCGCGGGGGAACGATAATTCCCAGGCAGTTCGGTCCGATGATCCGCGTCCCGTGGCCTTTTGCGATCGCGAGCACGCGGTCCTCCAGCGCCTTGCCGTCATCGCCCATCTCCTTGAAGCCGGCCGTGATGATGACAACCATCGGGACCCGTTTCTGGCCGCACTCTTCCACGACCTTTGGGACGTGGATGGCGGGGACCGTGATCACTC